>DATNQP010000625.1:0-2404 GCA_036703965.1 Leptolyngbyaceae cyanobacterium | reverse complement strand
CCTTTAGTCGTGACGACTGTGGCTCCTCTAACCAATATTGTCAGCAATATTGCAGGCGATCGCGTTGAAGTTCAAGGCATCATTCCAGAAGGCACAGATTCTCACACCTTTGAGCCTCGTCCTTCTGATGCTGATTTGCTGAGCAAAGCCAATCTGATCCTCATCAACGGCTTGAACCTGGAAGTCCCTACAGGAAAACTGGCAGAAGGCTCTAAGCCTAAAGAGACTAAAATCTACGAGCTGGGTAACAATACCATCACTAAAGAGCAGTGGATGTTCGACTTCAGCTTTCCTAAAGACAAAGGAGACCCCAATCCCCACCTGTGGGTGAATCCCAAGTATGCTAAAGCCTACGCCAAATTAGCCGCCGAACAGTTAACTCAGTTAGACCCAGAGGGCAAAGATTACTATGCCACCAATCTCAAAAACTACCTGCAACGCCTCGACGATTTAGACAAAGCCACGCGTGCGGTTGTCGCCAGTATTCCTGAAAAAAATCGTAAACTCCTGACTTATCACGACTCTTGGGCGTATTGGGCGAGAGAGTACGGCTTTGAAGTGATTGGTGCTGTCCAACCGTCTGATTTTAAAGAGCCTTCTGCCAAAGACATGTCAAAGCTGGTCGATCAAATCCGTAAAACTGGTGTCCCTGCCATTTTTGGTTCAGAGGTCTACCCCAGCAAAGTTGTAGAACAAATTGCCCGCGAAGCGAAGGTGAAAACAGCCAATACCGCCGATGACGAATTACCTGGTCAAGATGGGTCAGCCAATGCGATGGAAAACAAGAACCCCGAACATACCTACATCGGCATGATGGTTAACAATCTGCGGATTATCGCTGAGAGTCTAGGAGGAAATCCCGACTTACTTAAGACTGTCAACACTGCCAACGTGGTAGAACCAACGGCAACTACCTCAGGAACAACAAGCAAGTAGCATTACAGAACGAAATGGAACCAATACTCGAAATCAGAAATCTTGCTTGTGGCTATCAAACTCACCCTGTGTTCACACGAGTGAATTTCAATCTCTACCCCGGTCAACTCTCTGGCTTGGTTGGACCCTCAGGCAGTGGTAAAAGTACGTTGATTAAGGCAATTTTAGGGTTAGTTCAGCCTTGGGTAGGAGAAATTTGGTTCCGGGGCAAGCGCTTAAAGCCAGGAACCCCACCGCCGAAAGTGGGCTATGTACCCCAGGTAGAGACAGTGGACTGGAATTTTCCAGTTACCGCCCAAGAAGTAGTGATGATGGGGCGTTATAAACAACAGAAGATCTGGCCTTGGCCTAGTAAACGCGATCGCATTGCTGCCCACGCTCTCCTTGATAGAGTCGGGATTGAACACGTCGCCCATCAACCGATTGGGGATTTATCAGGGGGTCAACAACAACGAGTTTTTCTCGCCCGTGCCTTGGTAGGAGAGCCAGAAATTGTCCTTTTGGATGAACCCACCAGCAGTTCAGATTTACATGTCCAGCACGAACTCTTGCACTTGTTGGCTGATTTGAATCAGCAAGGCTTGACAATTCTGCTCTCTACCCACGACCTCAACTCGGTAGCGACTCATCTGCCTTGGGTCGTGTGCTTCAATCACGGCTTGATTTGCCAGGGTCAACCAATTGATGTCTTGACTTCTGCTACTCTTGAGCAGACATTTGGTGCTGAAATGGTAGTCTTCCACCAAGACGACCGGATTTTAATCGCCAGTGGTAGGACTTCTCTGCGCCATCAAATGCAGCGCAACTTGCCGCCAAGCTTGCTCCAAAGTAGCTCAAAGTCTGTTTAATTTGAAAACCACTCAATAATGGATTTTTTCCTCACACCCTTTCGCTACGAATTCTTCAGTCGCGCCATTCTAGTAGGGATGATGGCGGGGCTACTGTGCGGTGTTATGGGCGTTTACATTACAACCCGCCGGATGAGCTACATTGCTCATGGTCTCTCCCATGCCATTTTAGGGGGAGCCGTATTAAGTTATGTCCTGGGGCTGAATTTCTACATTGGCTCGGGGATTTGGGGATTTTTTGCCGCCTTACTGATTCAGTACCTAACGGGACGTAAAGTTTACTCGGATGCCGCAATTGGTATTGTGACTACGGCTAGTTTTGCTTTGGGAGTAGCCATCATCAGTACTTATCGGAAATTCAGTCAAAACTTTGAAGCGGCGCTGTTTGGTAATGTGCTGGGTGTTGCGCCTGCCGATTTATGGATTGTAACCGGAGTAACTGTTGTCCTCCTGGGCTTAGTTTTTTTCTTTTATCGACCTTTACTGTTCTGGTGTTTTGACCGGGAGGTTGCTCAGGTTCACGGTGTGCCTGTCTTTGCAATGGATACCCTCTTTGCTTTGATGCTGGCTACTCTGCTGGTGGCAACGCTGAATGTTTTGGGGGTAACGCTGATTATTTC
>DATNQP010000624.1:0-3420 GCA_036703965.1 Leptolyngbyaceae cyanobacterium | reverse complement strand
TTTTTTAGCAACCGACACCGAGCTAAAATTCAAGGAAAATTACTTAATATTTGAGGCCATAATGGAACCGAACGTGGAAATCTACACCTGGAGCTGGTGTCCCTTCTGCATCCGTGCTAAAGCATTACTCAATGAGAAGGGAGTTGAATTTACCGAATACTGCATTGATGGCGATGAGGTGGCACGAGCGGATATGGCTAAACGGGCACATGGACGCCGCAGTCTGCCACAGATTTTTATCAATGACCAACATATTGGCGGTTGTGATGACATGTACGATATGGAAGCTCAAGGTAAGTTGGACTCTCTGCTTCAGGGAGGTGCAGCTACCGGCTGACATCCTTAACTTGTGAGATAAGTATCATTCGTGAACTGAACCGTCCGGCATTATGGCTCCCATTAGGTAAGCTGCACCCAAGTTAGCGCTCTCCCAGTTAGCGCTCTCCCAGTTGGCAAACTTTAGCTTGGTGTTCGTCAGGTTTGCTCCTTTTAGGTTGACTCCCTGCAATTTGGCTCCCAGTAGGTCAGCTCCCTCCAGATCTCCAGCTGAGCAATCTCTCTTCTTAAAAAGCCAGTTGTAGTAATCTCGCAAAAGATCGAATGAGAAGTTATACTCCACCTGTTCATTTGAAGATTTTCCACCAATTTAAGGATTTCCGACGTGAAATTTGCGTTCATCATTGACCCGCTCTCAAAGCTCGATCCCGGACATGATACTAGTGTGGCTTTAATGGAAGCTTCGCAAGCGTTAGGTCACGAAGTTTGGGTCACTCAGGCTCAAGAGTTGAGTGTTGTGAATAGTCAGGCATGGGCGCTTTTGGAAAAGGTGCACTTGACGCCAGCTGATCTGGTGGAGGGGCGCTGGGTGGTCAGTGAGGATTGGTACGCTGTCTCGGAGGTCGCCTTGCGATCGCTAGAGGAAATGGATGCGGTCTTCATGCGGACAGACCCGCCGGTAACGATTCCTTATCTTTATGCTACGTACATTCTGGACTACATCAACCCAGACAAAACCCTGGTTATTAACACGCCAACGGGGATACGGATGGCGAATGAAAAAATGTATGCCCTCCGGTTTAAGGAAGTAATCCCAGAAACGATAGTTAGCCAGGATAAGTCGGTTATCCGGAAATTCGTTGAGGAACAAGGGGCAGGGGTTCTCAAGCCATTGGGAGGTAAAGCGGGTGAAGGAATTCTCTTTCTAGACAAGAGCGATCGCAACTTTAACTCCTTAATCGAAATTAGTACCCAACAAGGTCATGAGCCAGTAATGGTTCAAGCGTACCTCCCAGCTGCAAAAGACGGAGATAAGCGAATTATTTTGTTGGATGGCAAACCCATTGGGGCTGTCAATCGGATTCCCACCGGCAATGAGTTTCGCGGCAATATGGCAGTTGGGGGCAGAGTTGCTCAAACGGAAATTACTGAACAAGAGCATTTAATTTGCGCCCATGTAGGACCAAAGCTGCAAGAAGATGGCCTATATTTTGTCGGTATTGATGTTATCGGCGGCTACCTAACTGAAGTCAATGTAACTAGTCCTACCGGCATCCGAGAGATTGACCGCTTAAGCAACACGCGGCTAGGGGAAGAGGTGATTAAATGGGTAGAAAAACAAGGCAAAAGATAAAAGAAAGAATTATTTTGCTTTTGTTAAGCTTTGCGGAAATTAAGGCTAAAAAAGGCAATTTTACCATTACCCTTTACGATTCGGTTTTTGAGGTAAACCCATGTCCTTTTCTCCCAATTCCTCCACAGAACAGCGTTCAATTGGCGTAGCCGTGGTAGGCACGGGCTTCGGCGAGAAAATCCACATCCCCGGATTTCAGGCTCACCCACGTACCCAACTCGTTGCGGTATATCACCGGGATTTGGATAAGGCAAAAGCGATCGCCTCCACTCACAACATTCCCCATGCATGCGATCGCATCGAAGACGCCCTAGCACTACCCGATGTTGCAGCCGTTAGCATCTCAACGCCACCGTTTCTGCACTATGAAATGGCCAAGACAGTACTGCAATCTGGCAAACATCTGTTGCTAGAAAAACCCATGACGCTTTCAGCGGTTGAGGCGCGAGAGCTTTACCAACTCGCCACAGCTAAAGGCGTTGTCGCGATGATGGATTTTGAATTTCGCTTTGTACCCGCATGGCAACTATTGGCAGAATATCTGGCAGAGGGCTATGTAGGGCAGAAGCGTCTCGTCAAAATTGACTGGTTGGTATCGAGTCGTGCTGACGCCTCACGTCCCTGGAACTGGTATGCCCAAAAAGATAAGGGAGGGGGAGCATTGGGTGCGGTTGGCTCTCATGCCTTTGATTACATCAGTTGGTTATTTGGCCCAGTAAACAGGTTGTGCGCTCAACTGAGTACGGCGATTCCAGAGCGACCCGACCCAGCAGATGGCGGTAAACTTAAGCCAGTGGATGCTGATGATACCTGCATTTTAATGCTGGAATTAGCGGATGGAACACCGTGCCAAGTTTGTATTAGTTCCGTCACGTATCAGGGGCGAGGACACTTTGTAGAAGTTTATGGCGATCGCGGTACCTTAGTTTTGGGAAGCGACAATCAAAAAGATTACGTGCATGGGTTTCATCTCTTGGCCGCACCGGCAGGTAAAACCCTAGCTGAGGTAGAAATCCCCAATCGCTTGGCGTTTTCTCAAACTTTCACCGATGGGCGTCTGGCTCCGTTTATTCGGGTAGTTGACCAGTGGGTGCAAGGAATTGACGCAGGTAAGGGAATGAGGCCTTCACTACGGGAAGGTCTGTACTCACAGCTATTGATGGATTTAACTCATCAATCCAATGAAACAGCAAGATGGGTAGAGGTGCCGAGTTTGGAGGCGTTTCTGGAATTGGGCGAGTCTACCCAGGCTTATTGAGCAATTACCATCGCTAAAGTGCCGGTCCAGTAATCCCAAAAACATTGATTTTCCGTAGGGGCAGTGCCCCTACGGCCTGCCCCGAAGCCTAGTAGGGGCAACCACGGGGAGATTGCCCCTACCATTGATTCGCCCTTCCAAGGATTTTTGCAAGAGGTCTAATGTGTGGAATGTTGATTAGAAACTAATAAATCCCTTCTCAGAAGAAGCTTGTTTTTGCAGCCAGTCTTCACCCAACTGAATTGTGACATCTGAGGTAAGACTGCCGGTACTTTCAACACGCACTTCCCCAAATCCTAATTGGCTACGGATGGTGGAGGCACTTCCATCATCTCCCTGCTGTGCAACGATGCGAGTGACCCGCAAGGGTTCTCTCCAGGAATTATCAATGTGAATATTTCGGTAGCCAGCCTCTCGGAGTTTACCGACTAAGGCTTGAACGCCCTCTGGATTACCCGTACTATCTTGAATCGCCACACGCAGGTAGGCTGGGTCAACCTGACGAGTCTCACTATAGCCTTGGTCAAAGTAC
>DATNQP010000623.1:0-1511 GCA_036703965.1 Leptolyngbyaceae cyanobacterium | reverse complement strand
GGCATTACTGGAAAATCTTCGCTTCCATGCTGGAGAAGAAAAGAATGATCCAGAATTTACCAAACAATTAGCAGCATTGGCAGATGTCTATGTAAATGATGCTTTTGGGACGGCGCACCGTGCCCACGCTTCTACTGAGGGAGTCACCCATTACCTGAAACCATCTGTGGCTGGGTACTTGATTGAAAAAGAACTCCAGTATCTCCAAAGCGCCATTGAAAATCCCCAAAAGCCCTTGGCAGCCATTATCGGTGGTTCTAAGGTTTCCAGTAAGATTGGTGTCATTGAAACACTACTGGACAAGGTCGATAAGCTGCTGATTGGCGGAGGGATGATTTTTACCTTCTACAAAGCGCGTGGCTTAAGCGTGGGTAAGTCTTTGGTAGAAGAAGATAAGCTGGAACTAGCAAAAACTTTGGAAGCAAAGGCGAAAGAGCGGGGCGTTGACTTGCTGTTGCCTACCGATGTCGTAGTTGCAGATAATTTTGCGGCTGACGCGGAGTCCCGAACCGTTAGCATTGAATCCATCCCGGATGGTTGGATGGGTTTGGATATTGGTCCAGACTCAGTGAAGGTTTTCCAAGATGCCTTGTCGGATTGCAAGACAGTCATCTGGAATGGACCAATGGGCGTATTTGAGTTTGATAAGTTCGCTGTGGGGACAGAAGCGATCGCTCACTCGATGGCTGAACTCACCAAGAAAGGTGCAACCACAATTATTGGGGGTGGCGACTCAGTAGCCGCTGTCGAAAAAGTTGGTGTTGCTGACCAAATGAGCCATATCTCTACTGGCGGTGGTGCCAGTTTAGAGTTACTGGAGGGTAAGGAACTCCCAGGTATTACTGCACTCGATGATGCTTAAGAGTTCAATAGCGCTTCGTTAAGGAGTGCCTGTAGGGGTGGCACCTGCGTCCCCCCTACAATAACTGCTAGTTCAGCCGTAAATCGGACTCTAACGTCAAGTCCAAATCTGTATCCGGGTAAACGACAACTACTTGGGCTTCTTCGCGACCTCCCAAAAGCAGCCCTGCGATCGCGCCAAGACCCGCACCACCTAAGACTTCTCTCAAGTCAATGTCGCCCAATATATCGGAAAGTACAGCCGCCGCCGCCGCACCGATTGCTGCGCTCTTGAGAATCCCACTTGTATCAGTTCCTTTCTTGATTGTTTCCGTCTCGGTAATCACCTTAGAAGTTGCCTCAATTGGCAATCGCTGCCTACTGTTTTTGAGGATTAGATCTTGTGCAACAAACTGAGTTCCCCCATCGGTGGGTTGCAGATTCCCCTCAATTTGGCTCCCGCTTGGAATCAAAATTGTTCCTGAAGAAGAGCGGATGTCTTGTGCTACTGTCAGGGTTACGGGTGCTGTTTCCTCCGGTGTAACAACAATTTTCTCCGCCTCATCAAATCTTACGGGAATCACCGTCTCTGCCGGAATTATCACTCGTCTAGATTGTGACAACCGCTGTCCGACAACGTAGGATTCAGAACCGGCGGTAGCTGGACTAGC
>DATNQP010000622.1:0-7375 GCA_036703965.1 Leptolyngbyaceae cyanobacterium | reverse complement strand
ATATAACCGTCCCATTCTCATTGACCAGGGTACTGCCGACCCCTATCTAGCGGAGCAGCTTCTTCCCAAAGTGTTTGAGGAGGCTTGCCAAACAGTGGGTCAGCCACTAACTTTACGCTTCCATGAGGGCTATAACCACGGGTACTACTTTATTGCCACATTCATCGAAGACCACATCCGCCACCACGCTGCTGTTCTATGTGAGTAAGCGGCATACACAACTGTTTTGAGAACAGGGGAGACTCAATCAGACGTATCTCACAAAAACCGAATGCATTATGGTCTTTCGTTGTAACTGCGATCGCGGTTCTCTTTCATCTTCCCTATGGTTAGGACGGAAGCTCAATATCGTGTGTTTGAGGATACCTTCCTGGAGTTCTTTCTATGACTACTTTGCACAACGTTTTAGTGCGATCTGCTGTAAGCAGCAGCGCTGACGCTCGTACCTCGCTATCGCTTCGCGTCACGCTATCGCCAATCGGGTAGGATGCGTTAGCTCTGGCAATAGATGTATATCGGGAATTGCGATCGCGTAGCGTCTTCATGAGAATTGCTTGGCGCAGACAGAATCGATTAACAGTTAGGTGCTTTAGATTGTCTGTGAGGCAGTATTTTAAGGTTCTTGCTGAGGCGTTGAACATTGAATTAGTGTTTGCCTCTAGGCAGTTGAAGAGGAAGCCTACCTTAATCCCTTCCATCTAGCCTGGTATCTTGTAAGCTAGTTGGAAGGGATTACGGGGATATTGTATGCTGGAGTCCTTTGAGATCAATAACTTTAGGCTCTTTCAACACCTTGAAGTTGGAAGGCTAAGTCGTGTCAACCTAGTTGTTGGCAGGAATAATGCTGGAAAGAGTACGTTTCTCGAAGCAGTAGAACTCTATGCTAGCAATGCTTCTTCTAAAGTCCTTCTTGAGCTTTTGGAGTCTAGGCAAGAAACCTGGTTTAGCGAGGCTCAACCGCAATTCCATAATTTTCTTGGTAATTCTGTGCGGCATCTTTTCTTTGGTCACAAATTGCCCAGAATAGGAGAAGATGGCATTTCTCTTGGAGAAGTCTCCTCAAATATAAAGCTTCATATTGGTTCTGCTGCCTATCAGGAGGAAAATGATGATGAAGGCACAATAAGAACAATTCGCATTTCTGATGTAAAAGTTGATGAAGATATATCTAATGTTACAGTTTTTCTTGTAGCAGAAGAAGGCGAAAAAACTAGAAGAATTTTTAGGTTGGATAGGGATATTAGAGACATTCGTCGTAGTAGCTCTAGAATTCTTTATGAAAGACCAGAATCTGAATTCAAATACACATGGCAGATTGTTTCAACAGAAAATATGCCAAATCGGAAATTAGCTGCTCTATGGGATTTAACAAGTTTGACCGATTTAGAGTCGGAGGTGATTTCTGCACTTCGTCTGGTTGATGATCGCGTTTCAGGAGTGGCTTTTGTAGAGGACATTAGTAGAGGTCGTGTCAGTGACTTTAGAAGTCGTGAAAACGATAACCGTATTCCTCTATTAAAAATCAAAGGTATCGATGAACCATTACCTCTCAAAAGCATGGGAGACGGTATGACTCGTTTGTTTCATATAATTGTTGCTCTTGTAAATGCTCGAAACGGACTTCTCTTAATTGACGAATTTGAAAATGGTTTGCACTGGAGTGTACAACCTAAAGTTTGGGATATTGTTTTTCAGCTATCAGAGAGACTTAACGTTCAAGTTTTTGCGACAACGCACAGTCGCGATTGTATAGAAGGTTTTGACCATGCATGGAATAATCATCCTGCGCTTGGTGCTTTCTTTAGGCTTGACGCGAAGGATGAGATTATCAAGGCAACAGAATATACATCTGAGACACTTACTGACGCTATTGACATGGATGTTGAAGTGCGGTGAGTAGTATGAGTGATGTTTGTAGGCAAGATACAGATAAAGTATTGCTTGTTGAAGGAGACAATGATTGCCATGTTGTTATGGCTTTATGTGCCGCTCACACTGTTCCTAAGGCTTTTGGTATATATCAATGCGGTTCAGATGTCGGCGTTTTGAAGCGATTAAATGCCTTAATTATAAGTCCTAACCCCCCTCAAGTAATAGGCGTTATGCTTGATGCTGACAAACCTTCTCTTGAAGGCAGATGGCAGAGCATAAAAGATAAATTAAAGAACAATAATCACAGCTATGTGCTTCCGATAACTCCTAATGCTGATGGAACAGTAGTTGATGGTGTTACAGATAAACCTAAGCTTGGATTTTGGCTCATGCCAAATAATCAGGATTCTGGTATGTTAGAAGACTTTTGTGCGGAACTTGCAGAACCAACATCACTGGCATTCGCACAAGAATGTGTTGAACAAGCGCATGGAAGGAAGGTAACAACATTCAAAGAAGTGCATCGTAGTAAAGCAGTTATTCATACATATCTTGCTTGGCATGATGAACCTGGCTATCCTCTAGGAAAAGCAATTACTAGGCAAGCTCTTCGCCCTCACACAGATGTTGCAGTAAGATTCACCAATTGGTTGATACGTTTATTTACGTAAATTCTATGCAATCAGCACCTAACAAATCGCTGCACCTCGACGGCTAAGATGTTGGCTGTGCGTTACAGATTATCTGCCGTCCGGTGAGCTGGATCGTTAGCGTCATTGCCAATCCTATATGCTGCGTTAGCTCTTAGATAACACATCAATCGATTCGATCTGCTCTCTTCAGGCTGACATTAATTGCTGGATACGCTGTGGCTCCTCTCCCAGCCAATCCGGATTCTGGGCAGTGCCGTCGTAAATTGATGAGGTTTTGAAAGGCTCAAACTCGCCGCGTGATGCCGATAAAGCTGTTTTTGCTAAGAGCGATCGCACCTGCTCGTCATTCATTGGCTGGAACGTCCGCACCGATTCAAACGCTTGATCGAGAATCTCCATGCTGTCAATTCCCGTAATCACAACCGATGTGGGCAGATTCAGGGCATAGTGCAAACACTCAATTGGCGTTACCGTATTTGATGCCAACCCCCTAATCCGATCGCGGAAACCCTCTCTCCTGTACTGCCAAGAGTTCGGTATAGCATTTCTGAGTTTGACGTACTTCCTGACATCTGTTCTCCTTGTCTGCCAGCTATTGCTTAAGTGCATATAGCTATGAGCAAATTCAAACGCAAGGAAACGTTCACAACATCTTGCTAGAGACACACTAGAACTGGGTATTGGCAATTTAGGAGGTGTGAGGTACATCGTTGAGTTGATGCCTTACGCGATCGCTCGTGAAGGGCTAGATCCCCGACTTCTCTAAAAAGTCGGGGATCTAAACTGCTGGGGATTGCTTGTAGCCTTAAGATAAGCTCAAGGAAGAGGGAGGCGAGGCGTGTGGTACAAACAATACCTGCGGACAAAGATACACTCCACGACTTAGAGCAGCGATTCCAGTTGCAGCAGACAGAAGACCCGTCATTTTTTCCAGAGTGGCAGGGAGACTTACCAGCCCTCACAGAGGCTGAACAACAGCGACTGGCACGAGTGCGGGCAGTGGTTGGCAACCTGGAGCGGCGATCGGTGTTAGAAAACACAGTCAAACTAGCGGTAGTCGCTCCCCTACTGGATCTATCAGGGCTGTTCTTGCCACCCTTTTACGTCAGCACAGAAGACTCGGTAGAAATTGAAGCCACCGATGAAAGCATCATGGTGCGGGGTCGCATTGACATCCTGGTGCTGAAGGATCAGCTTTGGGTGCTGGTGATTGAGTCAAAGCGGGCAGAATTTTCACCGAGGGTGGGCATTCCGCAAGTGTTGTCTGATATGTTGGCAATTGCCCAGAGAAATTTCCCCCTGTATGGGCTAGTCACTAATGGCACCGATTTTGTCTTTCTGAAGCTGCTGTTTCAGGAAGTCCCCCACTATGCGCGATCGCGGCAGTTCGTATTGGGACAAGACCATGACCTGGATCGGGTGTTGCAGATTCTAAAGCGACTCGCAGAACTTGTTGGGCAAGAAAAGAATTAATGTGATGACAATGGTTTTAAACTGAGCGTCCCTTAATGGATATTATCGTCCTACCCATAATTTCTGATTACTGAGGGGTTGCTGCCTGCTGAACATTACCCAGGTTGAACAGGAAGGGAACACTGCTATTCGAGTCACCACCCATAACCAGGACATTTGGCATCTGGGAACCCCCCTGTCTCCAAGCTTCAATCGCTTCTTTCTGGAGAACGAGCTGACCCCCTTGAGCTTTGAGGGTTTCCGCTAGGAGCCTTTGAGCTTCAGCTCTACCCTTGGCGCGATTAACATCTGCCTGCGCTTGTTGTTCTGCTTCCTGTGCAACATAGACAGCTCTTTGCGCCCGTTGTTCAGCAATTTGTTTCTCTTCAACTGCCTTAGCAAATTCTGGAGAGAAAGCTAAGTCAACTACACTGGTATCTAGCACGATGATTCCGTACTTTTCTAACCGTTCACCCAAAGCTGTATCAAAGTCTCTCTTCAGTTCATCCCTTTTGGTAATTGCTTCTTCAACGGTTCTGCGAGCCGCTGCAATTTTGAAAGATTCCTGAGTTTGGGGCGCAATAATTTTCGAGACGATATTCTGTAACGTTCCTTGTTTCCTTCTCACCTCAACCACTTGAGTTGGATCGAGACGGAAGTTGATGGCAAAGCTAGCTGATAGATCCTGAAGATCTTTGGTGGAACTCTGCGCCGGAACTTCAAACTTTTGCACCGTTACATCATATATATCCACTTTTGAGATCAGGGGGGGTTTGATGTGGATGCCCTCTAGTAAAGATCCATCTCTGGCTTTACCCAAAATGCTGATCACTCCTGCTTCACCTGGATTGATAATGACAAAAGAACTAAAGCCCAAGAGAATAATTGCTGCGGCAAGAACCCCCCCGACTATAGATTGCCAATTGTTCGAGTACTGACTCTTCATGTCTTTATCTTTTTATCCTTGTAAGGAAACAATCTGATTGCCAATGTCTTCTCTGTATAGTTAGTGATGATTGATGCTAACATAGGCAGCTAGTTTCATGAAATAGACTCTATCACATCTGAGTTTGTTTCCATTGACTGTTTATGATACTGATACACCCAGGTAGGCTCAAAGATTAATTTTTTACAAGCTTTTCCTATGGTTTCCATTGCCCGTAAGAACCTGCTTGAAGATATTCCTCGCTTTCTTGTCGCTCAGGCAGGAATTATGTTTGCTGTTACCCTAGTCACCCTTCAAACAGGTATTTATAATGGGTTTACTCGCTCTACGGGTCAGTTAGTTCATAATTCCGAAGCCGATATTTGGGTGGCATCAGAGAGCTTAGTTCAACTTGAACTAACACTACCTATCCCCCTATCAAATGTCATTGAGGCTAGAAAAATAGCAGGCGTAGAGCGAGCTGAAGCATTAATTTTTAGCAGCGCATTGTGGCGTCACCCCTCAGGAGAAATAACTTACGTAAGAGTAACTGGATTTGACCCAAACGGGCAATTATTTACACCGAGAAACATTAAAAAAGGTAGTGTGAGCGCTCTCCAACAGCCTTACACCGTGATGGTGGATACAACCAACTTGAATTCATTGGATATAAAAGGGATGGGTGATGCGGTGAAAGTTAACTCTTTGCCAGCACGAGTCGTTGGGTTAACCCAAGGAAACCGCTCAATCGTATCCAATGCTTTCATGTTCACCTCCTTAGTGAGTGCCAACGCTTACATAACTTCTGGTCAGACTTCGAGTGTCTCCTGCAAATTGCCATCGGGATCGACTGAGTTGAGCTGTACCAACACTTACTTCAGACCCCCTCCGACTTCGACTCCCATACAGCCGTCGCCTTTACCCAATAAGTTAGTCGCTTCAGACTTGATTAATTATGTATTGATTCGAGCTAAGCCGGGTCAGGATTTACAGGTACTCAAGCGGCAACTAGAAGCCGCTTTGCCAAACACTCACGCCTACACCCGTGCTGAATTGATTAAGAAGAATCAAACCTTTTGGCAAAAGCGAACGGGAATAGGCTTCCTTCTGAGCCTTGGTGCCGTTGTGGGCATCATTGTGGGAGTGATTATTGTTGGGCAAATTCTTTACTCCTCCGTGTCTGACCATCTCAAGGAGTTTGGCACACTCAAGGCAATGGGCGCATCGGATTGGGTGATTTATGGCGTGATTATTGAACAGGCTCTCTGGATGGCAGTTCTCGGCTATATTCCCAGCATGGCTCTTTGCTATGCCGTAGTCACTTGGACATTTCTCACTCAGGGTATCCTCATTTTAATCACACCCGGATCGGCGATCGCTGTCTTTGGGCTTACGGTGATCATGTGTGTTGGTTCAGCCATCTTTGCCATTCAGAAAGTCACTCGTCTCGATCCAGCCATGGTGTTCAAAGCTTAAACGGCCAGTTTAGGCTCTTCGGCTAGCTGGAGGATTTCCTTCGCCGCGCGATCGCAAACTCCAAAGTCTCCCAATAACCGACGCATTTCCTGATAATCTGCCAGAGTTTGCTTGCGTCTTTCTGGGTTAAGCAGGAGTTCCAGGGATTCCTGCACAATAGTTTCTGGCGTCGCCTGCTCTTGTAATAACTCCGGCACAATTGAGCGCATCACGACCAAGTTAGGAGGCGACATAAACGGAATGGAAAACTTGAAGAAAGTGCGGGCAATCCAGTACGTTAAAGGACTAACCCGGTACAAAACCACCTGCGGAACGTCCAAAAGCGCCAGTTCCAAGTTCACAGTTCCAGACTTTGTAATCGCTAAATCCGCTGCTGCCAAGACTTCGGTCGTTTGACCCGCAACGAGGGTAGCATTTAGACCATAACGCTGGATTGCGGCTTCAATCGCAGGTCGATAGGTTTCCAGAGAAAGAGGAATCCAAAAGAGCGGAGTTTGCTGATTCATGATCAGAGAATTATTCTCCCTGCCCCCAGAACCCTGTAATTTCGATTGAAGTTGCTGGGCTGCCTCAAAAATTACTGGCATCATGTACTTGAGTTCTTGACGCCTGGAAGCTGGGACAAGTGCGATCGCGGTTTGCTCTGGTTGAATGCCTAGCGCTCTTCGCGCCTCCTCACGGCTGGGGCTTGATTGCATCTTATCCACTAGGGGATGACCCACCCAACTCACTGAGGCTCCTTTTTTTTCAAAGTAACGAGCTTCCTCTGGGAAAATCGCCAATAGCTGGTCTGTTATGTCCACAATCGCCGCCGTACTGCGGGAAGAAATAGACCAAACCCACGACTGCGGAGCGATGTAATAAACCACCGGTACCTGTGGTAACTGACGCCGCACAAAACTGCCAATGCTCAGATTTGGCCCCATGTAGTCAATCAATACCACCAAGTCAGGCGGGTGTTGGCGCAGGTACTGTTTAGCGCGACGTTGGATTTGTA
>DATNQP010000621.1:0-5905 GCA_036703965.1 Leptolyngbyaceae cyanobacterium | reverse complement strand
AGTCCAATGCTGTGTCCCCATTGGAGAAATGCCTTCGGATCGGGGAAGAAGTCATGATTCCAGTCCCAGCCACACCAACCGGCACGATGCCAATCGACATCGAGAACCAGGACACCCAGGGGCAATTTTAGTTCGTCAAAGCGCTCAACAAGCTGGCGATAATCCGCATCATGCATCTGATCATAAAGCGAGAACCAGACAGCGAAAGCCCAACGCGGCAGCATCGGGATGCGTCCACAAAGTTGCACAAACTCTTGCAAAGCTTGTGGATAATCTAAACCGTAGGCAAAGAAGTACCAGTCCTGGCAATCAGGGTCAGATCGTTGGGCAAGCCATCCGTCTTTTACCACTGCACTGGTTGAATCATTGAGGACAGTGTAACCACTACGGCTAAGCAAACCGGGCGGAAAGTGATGCCATTGTTCCAGGAATTTCTGGTCTGAGGGAGGGAGTTCCTCACGGCGGAAAGCATCTAGGTACCAAAGAGGCGGCTCTTCAAAACGGGTAGTTTCGCCCTTTTCGCGCAAATTCTTGTGGATTGACTTTAAAGGGGTATAAAGCCATTCATTAGTGTGGGGATAGCTTTGAAAAACTGAAGCGAGATGAACCCCTTTGGGTATAAAGTCCCGGTGGATGAGGTCGAGACTTGTGAAGGTTCCACCCAAGTTCTCGGTATCGACTGTTGAGGGTATCCAAGTGCCTGAAGACTTTCCACAAGTCCAGTGGATTTGCAAGTTAGCATCATTAAATGGCTCCTTATCTGGTCGGTAGACGATTTGAATCAGCTCGGTATGCAGGTGAAGCACTCCCTCATTGGTAAAGGCGACACTTGTGAAGGGTACGGACTCTGGTCGGGTAAGGACACAGACAGTAGGATAGTCTTCAAATTGACCCAATGCTGACCACTCAAGGCGCACCAAGCCATTACTCAACGCGCTAAAGCGGGCGGTTCCACACAAAACGTGATTACCGACGAGCTGATATTGCACAAACGCACTCCTGCTGAACCGAAAAGACTTTGCCTGCTCTCCACATTACCGAAAAGGGGCTAGGGATGGGGGCGTAGAGTCATGCGATCGCACTTTCTCTTAAGTATGCGAGTTTATCGCTCTGGTAACTGGAAAAATCACGATTTCTGCTAAGAATGGAGCAGAGGCGAAGCGCTATCAAGAAAAGGAAGTGCAACAGGCAATTGAGGAAGTCAAGGGCAATGAACAAGATGACTCAGATGAAGTACCAAATGGTGATTCAGTGGTCTGATGAAGACAACTGCTTCTTGGTAGGACTCCCTGATTTTCCGGGACAACCCTGGCGGACTCATGGAGATACTTACGAGTCGGCGGTGGCAAATGGAATTGAAGCGTTAGAGTCTTTAATTATTGCTTATGAGGCTGCGGGCGATCCGCTTCCAGAACCGGCAGTTTGTCAGGCGGCGTAGAGAAAGGGCGCGATCGCACTTTCTCTTAAGTATGCGATCGCTCTCTTGCCACCAACAACACACAAGCGATCGCACTTTCTCTCCACTATGCGATCGCGCCAGCTCCATCAACGTGGAGCCATTATTTGACCTCGCTTTAAGCTACTTCGGGATAGTCAGAATAAATTTTCCCTATTTCGGCAATTTGTACTGGTCTTTTGCACAGAGGACACTTGGCTAACGACCTTTAGCTTACCTTGTAATCATTCCATTAGTATATTAGAATTTATCATAGAGCATGCTTTAGTGGTCTATATTTTTTATTGGAATATTTCACGCTTTGCTTAGTGTTGCTCGTAAAGCTGAATAAGCACTTCGCCCCAATGTGGAATTTTTCAGGAGGCGACCAGCTGTAAATGAAAATCAAGTCTCAGCAGATACTCTACGAAGTTATAACTTTACGGCGGCGGGGAAGCACTGTTCGTATTCATTCTTACAGAAAAGCTCAGCGTCGCTATGGTTTTGTGGTTGTTACTCTTGATGTGAAGCAAGCTCAACAACAAGAGGAATTTCCACAAGAACAAAATAAGCTTGAACCTCATAATTCAAGGGCTTTTCAGGCTTTTCTCGCTTCTGTAGCAGAGCGGGAAGAGGTTTATCGTCGTCTTGCAGACTCCTGAGTTTATTGAAAAAGATACTGCAATAGCAATCCATAAGTACCTGATTGAACAATTTGGTGGGAGCTTGGGTATTAGGGATGAGGGCTTGCTAGAGTCGGCTCTTGCTCAGCCACAAGGTACTTTTTTTGGGGAACTTCTACACCCTACTATTGCAGAACAAGCAGCAGCTTACCTATACCACTTAGCTAAAAATCACGCTTTTGTGGATGGTAATAAGCGTGTTGCTTTGGGTGTTACAGAAGCTTTTCTTAGGTTGAACGGTTACAATCTCAATCTCTCCAATCAAGACCTGTATGAATTGACTCTCAAGGTAGCTGTGGGAGAGTTAGAGAAAGCCGGACTGGTGAAAGTATTGCAGACCCACTTATTTCGAGAGAACCAATTCTAAAGCTAACAGCTAGACAAAATAATAACGTCTAGTGAATTCTATTGAGTCAGCAAAAAGGCGCTGATGGAGTTAATATACTCTACACCCTGTGATCTGACGCAGTTGTCACCCCGTCAGATCATATTAAGATTTTTGTCCCTCGATTACGGTATTGAATCGCTCTCTGCCTTCGTGATAATCCTTGCTTTCGTACCCCATCACATAGCGGATAATCCATTTTTGGGGTTTTCCGTCTTCCAGAAGTAATGCGATCGCGCGACGCAAAACTTCATCTTCATCAAGAAAGCGTTCCACAAACCAGTTAGAAGTTTTTGAGAAGCCACCCTTGTCATCCGATGCGCTCAACTCAAGGTACATCCCAGCCAAAAACACCTTGAATGGCTTAGCCAGAACTTCCTCATTCCTCTGCCTGAGCAAAGCCAAATCCTCCGGCGTGATTTGACGGCTATACTCATCCTGCCGCTCACTAGAGACAAGTTCCCTGTGCAAACCTGCCAGCCTGCTTTCACTCACACAAGGGAGATGGCGATACAGGTAATCTGCAACAACTGCTTTCAGGAGAGCATCACCGAGAAATTTCAGCTGCTTGTTGGGTGAGGAACGCTCCTTCGAGTTCTTGAGATGACGCTCCAAAACAGGAGCAATCAAGTGCTTAACCAACCACTTACGCACCTGTGAGAAACCACGATCCAGGTAAATTGCTCCCACTAAGGCAACAAACGCATGTTCAAAAGGATTTTTACGTTGCTGACGGAGCAGGTGTCGGGCTTCCCCCAGTCCTAAAAAAGGGTAGGCATCTCCTAACCCTAGTTGGAACCAAAGCTTCGTCAGCCGCTCCCCCTCCATAAGCTTGTCGCACAAAGCTGAAAGGTTGCCAACATCCAGATAGGGGCAGTGATGGTATAAGTAGTCGGTAACAACAACATTGAGGATTGCATCACCCAGAAATTTCAGTCGCTCGTTATTCGTCTCTGGTTCGCTGATTTGTTGAGCATAAGAGCGATGCATTAAAGCGAGGCGGAGGGTGTCACTAGTTTTGAATTGGATGCCAATTTTTGCTTCGACTGGCTCAGGATTCCATTCCATATTTAGCCTTCAATAGAGAATTACGCATTGAATTCCAGATTCCTTACCCTTAAAGCCCTGTCTATCCTCATAACAGTAGTTATGGCATAGTTTTCTGATTTATGAGGATGCCACAGGACGAAGGGTGGTAGATAAAAGCCCTGAATTTAAATGTTCCCTAACCAGACCTTCATTTTTTCATAAATTAGCCAGACTAGATTCGAGGCAGGCTTTGAAGAAGAGGAGACTCATGCAACGCAAAAATCAGCGTAAAGTAACGCGCCGTCGCTTCCTACTTAGATCAGCGATCGCAGGGGGTAGCATCATTGTCGCAGATCTGTTATCAAAATCAGGCTTGGCACAAGTTTCTGCACCGGCAATCATCACATCAGATAACATGCGTCCCAGCATACCCCACGGTGTTGCAAGTGGCGACATCACTGGCAGCAACGCCCTGATTTGGAGTCGTAGCGATCGCCCTGCCCGCATGATCGTTGAGTATGATACCACTGAGTCTTTCCGCAAAGCGCAGCGTGTTATTGGCTCGGATGCTTTAGACAGCACCGACTACACAGCACGAGCTGACCTTGCCAAACTGCCAGCCGGTCAACAGATTTTCTACCGAGTCACCTTTCAGGATTTAACCGATACAAATATCTACAGTGTTCCAGTTATAGGGAGTTTCCGCACAGCGCCCGCCAAAAAGCGTGATATCCTTTTTGCCTGGTCAGGTGACACAGCGGGTCAGGGCTGGGGTATTAATCCTGAGTGGGGTGGTATGAAAATCTATGAAAGTATACGGCAACTTAATCCTGACTTCTTCATTCATTCCGGCGATACGATTTACGCCGATAATCCAATTCAGGCGGAAGTGAAGCTAGACGACGGTAGTATCTGGAAAAATCTCACCACCCCAGAGAAATCAAAAGTAGCTGAAACGCTGGCTGAATTTCGCGGCAATTTCATCTACAACCTGCTTGACGAAAACGTCCGTCGCTTCAATGCCCAAGTCCCTCAGCTAGTGCAGTGGGATGACCACGAAACCCGAAATAATTGGTTTCCCGGTCAAATGCTCACCGACGATGACCGCTACACCGTGAAAAGTTGTGACATTCTAGCAGCTAGAGCTAAGCAGGCATTTCTAGAGTACACACCCATCCGTTTCGATGCTAATGATCCAGAGCGGATTTATCGTTCGTTCAATTACGGTTCTTCCCTGGAAATTTTTATGCTCGATGAGCGTAGCTATCGTGGACCAAACACACCCAATCGTCAAACAACAGCGAGTGATCAGACGGCATTTCTGGGTAGTGCTCAAGTACGCTGGTTAAAGAACAAATTACAGAACTCGAAGGCAACCTGGAAGGTAGTTGCTAGCGATATGCCCATTGGGCTAATCGTTCCCGATGGCAAGACTGGCAACTTTGAGAACCTTGCCAATGGGGATGGTTCAGCATTGGGACGCGAACTCGAAACGGCTGATTTATTGCGCTTTATCAAGCAAAACAATATTCGTAATGTCGTTTGGCTCACTGCTGATGTCCATTATGCCGCCGCGCACTATTACGATCCAGGCAAAGCTCAGTTCCCTGACTTTAAACCTTTCTGGGAGTTTGTTGCTGGTCCGCTGCACGCTGGGACGTTTGAACCAAATCAACTTGACAATACCTTTGGTCCACAAGTGAAGTTCCAGAGCATACCACCCGATCTGAAGGCAAATCGTCCTCCCAGTGAAGAGCTTCAGTTCTTCGGTACAGTCAAAATTGATAGCAATACTGAAGTGATGACCGTTGCTCTACACAACCTTGAAGGCAAAATTCTCTACAGTGTGGATTTGCCGCCGGAGGCTTAGGGAGTTCCAGAAAAATAACGATCCATTCGCTATCGTAGGGGCAGGACATGTCGTGTCCCTAAACCTTTGTTAGGACGATTTATTCGACGGAAAAAGACTTAACGACTTGCTTAAATAAATCCTGAACTTTACCCCAGCGCTTCTGAGTTGTAGAAACGTTGAATGTGTAGAGTTTGCCACGGTTCACCGCCACACTCGCGAGGTTGTGCCGTTGTTGGTTGGGAAGTTTGACGTTGTATTCCAGAATGTAATAAGTCTTATCGCCAGACTCACGAGCCTCGGCGTTGACTAATTCCGCTTCACGACCTGAATCAGGAGGAGCGATCGCGTTTTTTTGCAGCTTGTAACCGACTTCTCCAGGAGTTCCTAAATCAGTAAGGGTTTTACCTTCAGGAACCGGGCTAATCACAACGCTGACATTTTCAGTCCGCTCAATTATGTCATGGAACACAACGTCGGGTCCATCGGTCACTTGGACTGGGAGCCAACCGTTGGGGTAGAGA
>DATNQP010000620.1:0-3160 GCA_036703965.1 Leptolyngbyaceae cyanobacterium | reverse complement strand
TAACTCGGCAACTGTAGCGGCTCTTCCGTGTTTTTGAGCAAGCTGACGTTGAGCTTTCTTAATTTTGTTAAGTTTTTCGGTGATATGGATGGGAAGGCGAATCGTCCGTCCTTTTTCTGCGATCGCTCTGGTGATTGCTTGCCGAATCCACCAGTAAGCATAGGTGGAGAAACGATAGCCTTTGGTGGGGTCAAATTTTTCGACACCTCGCTGCATCCCTATTGTGCCTTCCTGAATCAAGTCCAGCAAGTCTACATTGCGCTTGATGTACTTCTTTGCTACTGAAACCACTAGTCGTAAATTGGCTTCCACCATCTTCCGCTTTGCGGTTTCACCAGCAGCAATGCAAGATTGCAACTCGGCTTCCGAAATTGAAGATGCTTTTGCCCATTGCGAAAGCGTTGGCTCATGACCCAGATTTTGCCACAGGGATTCTTTGACTTCCTCCAAGGCGGTCAACCGCTGCACCTGTTTCCCATAAAGAATTTCCTGCTCATGGGTCAGCAGTGGCACACGACCAATTTCTCGCAAGTAGGTACGGACTAGGTCTGTAGAGGTTTGAGCAGTTTTCATAGCGCTCGATCTAGTATGAGTGAAGTTAAAGCAAACATGCTGATTTTCAGGCTTGGCTCACCGAAGCAATTCGTCGTTTCTTCTCTATGAGAGAAATTTAACTTATGTTTCGCGAACGGTAAGGGACTGGCACTGGAACTAGAGAGGCATTGGATCTAGCCCAAATCGGTAAAAATAAAGAAGTTGCCAACGCGGCTGCCGTCAGTAAAACGAAGATTGTCATAAAACTTTATAAGGTAAGCGTCTACATAGTTAAATATTGTAACATTTATTAAAGAGAAGGGCTGATTAATTTGACCAGGTAGTTGCAGCTGTTGCCAATAGCACCTGAGCTAGTTATGAGATTACCCAGGGAAGGACTGAATAATTGCATCCTGGAAAACAAAATGAGAAAAAATTACTAGACAGACCGCGCGCGATCGCTAGCTCTGGGCATCAGACGATTAAAGCCCGCCTGAGGAGCTATCCCTCAGACTACTGATAGGCTAATGCCCACATATGTACTCCTGACCTATGAGCATTTGTAGGGTAAATAAGGACTCTTACCTCAAGGTCGGAGCAATGTTTCAATTAATTAATATGGATTCATGACCCAAACCGTCTGGATTGCAAGACACGGAAACCGCCTCGACTTTGTTAACCCTGAATGGTTTAACACAGCAGAGCGACCCTATGATCCACCACTTTCTGAGGATGGCCTGATACAAGCTAAGCAACTGGGTCAACGCCTTGTAGGCGAAGGAATCATCCATATTTTCGCGTCACCCTTTTTGCGAACCGTGCAAACAGCTACTCAGATAGCGGACGCCCTTGATTTGCCCATCAAGCTTGAGTCGGGTTTGAGTGAATGGCTTAATCCTGCATGGATGAAATCTACACCAGAAAAACTACCCCTCGAAGTCTTGCAAGAGCTATTTCCCCGAATTGACCCCAGTTATACTTCCCGTGTTATTGCTCAGTATCCGGAAACAAACGAGAGGGTACTCGAACGTACTGGTGAAACAGTACGACGTTTGACGGATGAATTCTCACAAGACATGCTAATGGTAGGTCACGGAGCTTCAGTTGTTGGCACTACACGCGCCTTAGTGGGTGGAACACCTGAAATTAATGCCGCCCTCTGCTGCTTAGTCAAACTGGTGCGCCAAGAACAAGAATGGGTAATGGAACTAAACGGAGATACCTCCCACCTAAGTGAAACTGAGGACGTAATCCGCTTTAATTAAACAATTATCTACTAGTGCAGCTCGGCAAAAATAAGTGACCACCTAGAAATCTACACTAATTGTAGAAACGCCAAGATATTCACTCTCCGGGTCACTGCTCACTGATACTAGTGCAGGCTGGCAGAAATAACCCACCCGTTAAAATTTTCCCCTGCTCCCCCTGCTCCCCCTGCTCCCCCTGCTCCCTCTGCTCCCCCTGCTTTCGGCACTGGTGGAAAACTTCTGCCGAACTGGTTTAGTAGTCCCCCTTACCGCAAAGCATAATAGATTGGCAATTACCGAACCCCCCTTTTGGGGGACGTTATAAAAATCTGTTACCTGTCAAAATTCCTGTTGTCAAATACTACCTAAGAGTGAGCCAAGGGCATGACATTACTACTGGCAGGAGATATCGGTGGAACTAAAACAATTCTACGGCTAGTGGAGGAGTCAGTTGGGACATCATGGCACACTCTCTACGAGGCGCTTTATCCCAGCCGCGACTTTCCCGATTTAGTGCCAATAGTGCAGCGGTTCTTATCAACGGCGGGGCAACAGTTGGGTACGACACCTCGCCCTGAGAAATCTTGTTTTGCGATCGCAGGCCCCGTCATCAACGATACTTCTGTACTAACCAATCTGGCTTGGTTTCTGGAATCTAGACGCTTAGAGAAAGAACTGGAAATCCCCAAAATCAGCCTAATTAACGATTTTGCCGCTGTTGGTTACGGTATCCTTGGCTTGGAAACGACAGACCTATATACCCTGCAAGTGGCAACACCTCAACTCGATGGCCCGATTGCTGTACTCGGTGCCGGTACGGGCTTAGGAGAAGGCTTCCTGATCCAGCAGTCAGGAGGTTATCAAGTCTTTCCTTCAGAAGGTGGACACACCGATTTTGCGCCTCGCACTGAGCTAGAATTCCAGCTATTGCAATACTTGCGAGAAAAGTACGATATTCAGCGCATTTCTGTCGAACGAGTCGTTTCTGGTCAAGGTATAGTAGCAATTTACCAGTTCCTTAGAGACCGACAGTTTGCCCAAGAATCACCTGAGATTGGGCAGATTATCAAAACTTGGGAACAGGAAACTGGGCGCAGTGAAAAAAGCGTTGACCCTGCCGCTACAATTGCCGCCGCTGCCTTAGAAAAACGCGATCGCCTCTGTGAGCAGACTATGCAAATGTTCGTAGAAGCTTACGGTACCGAGGCGGGTAATCTTGCCCTAAAACTTTTACCTTATGGCGGTCTTTATGTTGCCGGAGGCATTGCCGCTAAGATTCTACCATTGATTAAAGAAGGTAATTTTCTACGAGCTTTCAGTCAAAAAGGTCGGGTGAGTTCTTTACTCGAAAGAGTTCCAGTACAGGTTGTCTTGAACCC
>DATNQP010000619.1:0-4526 GCA_036703965.1 Leptolyngbyaceae cyanobacterium | reverse complement strand
GAGTCTCCTGTAATTGCTTAGGCTCGATGTCATCATCGTAGAAATTCAAAAATGCCACATGAGGATAAAGTCATGATTTAAGCATGACTAAAGTCATGGATCAAAATATGACCAGTTGTTCTAACCTTGCTAGCCAGAATGCATTAATGTATTTGGTTATTAAAAGACCAAGAACCAATAAGTCATTAACTTAACTTTTACTAACAACTAGTAACTAACAACTATTGATGAGCCGCCTAATTCAAATCCGTACCCATCCCTTCCGATTTCTGCTCTACCTGGAGTGGATACTGCTGCTCATTGCTGCCCTATCTGAAGCGTTACCTTACCCATTTCGCAAGCTCCCTCGGTTACCAGTGCTTACGATTTTGAGTATTGCTGGATTTGGGGTAATGGGCTTGAGAATGCCAACCGGCAAGCAGGTCTATAAGGTACTGTACACGGGTCTAGAAATTTTCTTAGTTTCATTAAGCGTAATTGCGGGAGGGATTCGACTGTTCCCGCTTCTTTATATCATCCTGGTCATCCGTAGCTGTCTGATTTTTGAATTACCAGGGCGCTTGGCGGTTACTGGTTTATCATTTATTTTATTCCTACTAAGACTGGTTCAGTGGTTTCAAATCTTCCCGGCACGACCACAATTGCAAGAACGATTACGGTTTATTTTCTTAGGCTATACAGTCTTGTTTGGATTAAGTCTGGCGTTTGTATTGCTGTTAATGAACGCCCTATTAACTGAACGCCAAAGTCGAGAAAAACTAGCAGTAGCTAATGAGCAACTTAGGCAGTACGCCCTGCGAATTGAAGACCAAGCCGTGCTGCAAGAGCGCAACCGTATCGCCCGTGATATTCATGACTCTCTGGGACACTCTCTCACCGCCTTGAATCTTCAGCTGGAAACAGCAGTGAAGCTGTGGTCATCTGATCCAGATAGAGCCACACAGTTCCTGACACGGGCAAAACAACTAGGTTCTCAGGCACTGCAAGAGGTGCGGCAATCTGTCTGGGCTATGCGATCTGACCCCTTACAAGGACAGTCTTTGGCAGAAGCGATCGCATCCTTGGCACAGGAGATTCATCGGTCAACCGGCATCTCACCAGCTTGTAGAATCATCTTGGAGCGTCCCCTACCTGCTGAGGTGACGACAGCCCTCTACCGAATCGTACAGGAAGCACTAACTAACATTTGTAAATACGCAGCTGCCACTGAGGTAAAAATACAGTTGCAGGCATCCCCCACTAGCGTCTGCCTGGTAATTCAAGACAACGGCAAAGGATTTAGTGTAGAGAGAAACACTACCGGCTTTGGGCTGCAAGGAATGCGAGAGCGCACCCTCGCTCTGGGAGGTCAATTCGAGATTGACAGCGCACCGGCTGCTGGGTGTCGAATTAGAGCTGATATTCCACTCTCCCACATTTCTTAAGAAACGAGCAGGGGCAGCAGGGGGGGAGTAATTTCTTTCATCTATAACGGGCAATCGCGCCCGTGGGACGCTCTCAAGTATGAAATGGCACAGCGATCAGGGGTAGCAACGCAAAGAGAACCCAGTACCAAGTCCACGAATTTGACTGATTAAAAGACTCTCGTTCTGCTTCTAGTTCTCCTAAAAGAGCCTCGATCCTTTCCTGTAAGCGATTATGAGGGACAGCACGACTGAACGCGGCACAGAAAGTCTCTGAACCCATCATCGGCGTGCTGACTACCATCAGCAGCGATTCCGCCAATAGCAAAGCATCCACACGCGCCGCCGCCCAGCGATCTGCACGGAGTTCCCGCAATATTAGGAGTTCTTCCCACAGTGATTCTGTATTCGGTAACCAGAACGTTATCCGGCGCAACCAGCCTAGCCAGAAAAACCAGAACGTATCTCGGTAATAGTGATGAGCTTGCTCATGGGTTAAGACAGCTTCAAGATGTTCCGGTTTTAGTGTCTGCAATAGTCCCTGACTAACAACTAGTTCAGTCTGCCAAAAGCCTATTTGGGCACTAAATAAAATGGGACTATCAAGAAGACGAGCTGGTCTACCTTCAAGGTGAATCTGAGGATAAGTACGAATTTGCCGCAGAGACTGCCAACCTTCACTAGCTAATTTCAAGCAGAAAATGACAGCTAAACACACACCTCCTAGAACCAGAAAGTAGCTGAACCAGTCAGTATTCAGCCCAATCATTTGCCCCTGAGGTCCCATGCAAAGCACGGCGAGAGCTGTCATCAGTAGTAGTAGAGGCGGTAAGAGAAATAATAATAGCGCTCGTTGCCAACGTTGTCTCCAGTTCCCCGTTGCTTGGGACCAACTCAATCTCAGCAACCAAGCTAAGCCCAATGCTGTCAGAATCATGACTAAATGCATTACTTTTTTTCCTCCCTCGCTTGACGCACGGCTTGAAGGCGAAGCGCGATCGCCTCGATTTGCTCTAAGCTTGCAGCATCAAGGCTATCTGCAAAGGCGGCAACGACATCCGGGTTACCCACGGCGAGAAACCGGTTGAGTTGGTTATGGGCTTCTAGTACCTGTGCCTCTTTGCAAGACACTAAAGGTTTCCAAGAGAAGGCACGCTCTTGTTTCTCACAAGTCAGCCAACCTTTCTGGGTGAGACGACGTAGCACCGTTGTTACTGAAGTATAGGCTAACTCTCGATCTGGGTCAGCCAAAATTCGTTCATGCACATCCTTAACGGTGGCACAACCGAGTTCCCAGACAATATTCAAAATCTCTCTTTCCAAAGGACCAAGGGACAGTTGTTTGGGACGGTGATTGGGCAGAGGCGTCATAAGTCGTTTGTAGTTGCTATGTTGAAAATCAATTGAGCGAAGTATGACCGTGTGTCTTTTGACGCTGAACGTAGCTCTCCTCAAAATAAGAACGAGCTTTAGACTTGTGTCTGTTTTGAGAGGAGGAGAATTCTTTTGAAAAAGTTATTGTCAGTCATCTTACTCGCGATCGCTCTATTCGGCTTTACCCTGACTCGCCCAGCTTTGGCTGCTGACACGGTGAATGGAGCCAAAATCTTTAGTGCCAACTGTGCTGCCTGTCATGCCGGTGGTCGCAACGTCATTATGGCGGATAAAACCTTGAAGAAAGAAGCCCTGACCCAGTATGGCATGGACTCACTGGAAGCAATTGTTTACCAAGTAACCAATGGCAAAAATGCCATGCCTGCTTTCAAGGGACGTTTGAGGCCTGCGCAAATTGAAGAGGTGGCTGGCTATGTTTTAGAACAAGCCGAGAAGGGCTGGAGTTGATTGGGAAGCCCGTCTCCGGTTCTTGTTCACCCCTTAATGACACTTAGCGGGGTCAGGATTCTCCTGAACTAGTGAACTCCTGAACTAGTGAACTCCTGAACTTCTGTGTTCTTCTTTCAACGCTTTGCAAGCTTCCTTACTGCCCCTCTTTTGAATGCGATGAGGGAATTTGGTAGTAATTTCTACATGAATTTATGACTCACCTTTACCGGATACTTTTTAGCTTCGGCATTATAGTGGCACTTGCTGTCTTGCCGATGACAGCACAAGCCCAAGCTTTAACCGTAGCGATTGCGCCGATGGATGCAACTGAGTTTTTCAAATTAGGCGTAGAGGAAACTCAAAGCGAGAAATACGAACAAGCGATCGCGGACTTTACCCAGGCGATTGAGCTAGATGCTGACTTCGCCGCTGCCTACAGTAATCGCTGTTTAGTTGACATTCAACTAGGAGATTACACAAAAGCTGCCGATGATTGCACAACTGCACTGCAACTTAATCCCGACAACACAGAAGCTTATCTCAATAGAGGACTAGCCTATTACCGACTTGGTAATTATCAATCGGCTATTTCTGAGTATGCTCAGGTCATAGAGCACGATAGTAATGATTTTCGAGCCTACTACAACCGGGGATTGGCGCATTTTGAACTGAAAGACTACGAGAGAGCGATCGCTGACTATAATCAGGCGTTACGCGAGAATCACCGGCGCTCCAATCCCTTACTAGCAGATGTATATAATGATCGAGGTTTAGCTCAACTGATGTTGGAGAATGTGCCAGACGCGATCGCTGACTTCTCTGTTGCAATCAGCCTGGACGGTAGTAATCAGCGAGCTTTTTACAACCGAGCTTGTGCCTGTCACCGAAACAATGACTACACCGGGGCGATTCGAGATTTCACTCTCGCGCTACAAATCGACCCCAACCATGCCGAAGCTTATGTTAACCGAGGTCTAATTCACCACGAGCTTGGGCTTCAACAGGCAGCGCTTTCCGATCTAAAGACGGCATCAAAACGCTTTGATGAGCGGGGCAATAAACAGGCTTACCAACATACTCTTGCTCTGATCGAGAGATTACAACAGCTGCTCCTATCATCCGATGAAAGCGTGGTAAGCCAAGCTATGGGCATAGCGGTTTTCGCCTAAGGGCACTTCCAAATAAAAAACTATCCCATGTAGGGGCTTTTTCGCTGGACTACCTTGAAAGGGGCAACCAATTACTCTATTGAGTCGCCCTATGGATGATTTATAGCAAAAGGCAGAGGGCATAGGGCAG
>DATNQP010000618.1:0-5287 GCA_036703965.1 Leptolyngbyaceae cyanobacterium | reverse complement strand
TCGTAACCAATTGCTGTGCAAAATAACTTAGAGTTCAATTGGTACGCTTCTAAGAGGCAAAAATGTCGATAGCCAGAATGCTTGTTAGTAAAGCTTTTCAGCCTTAGCGTAAGATTCTGCACGATTGCTACTCAAACCCCGATGATGAGTCATTTGAGGAAAAGATGCTGCTGCTGACGGCGAAGTTAGAGGAGCAGTTTGCCCTGAGTGCCAGACTAGAAGCAGAGATTCGGCAAAATCTTAAGGGGTTGGGGTATGGCTGAGGATGTATTGCAAGAGTTAATTAAGGAAGCAGGAAGGCTGACTCTTGATGAGCAGTTGCAGCTTATGAAGCAGTTAGAACAAATAGTAAGGTCGCACGACCAAGCAGAAAGTAGTCATCGTTTATGGCGTGACATTGAGCAGCAACGGGAACAAATTTTAGCATTAGCCACTAAGCAAGGTGCCTCGAATATCCGAGTCTTTGATGTGGGAGTGCGTCACGATACATCCCCAGCCGGAGAGGTAAATTTCCTGGTCAATTTAGAACCGGGAAAGAGTTTGTTGGCATTGGCCGGGTTGATGGTGGATTTACAGGAGTTGCTCGGTTGTGATGTTTATGTGACTGAAGAGGGGGGATTGAAGGGAGAACACCGGGAGAGGGTATTGCAAGAGGCTGTCTCGCTGTGAGGAGTGATAGTTTTAGATGCACCCTAAGACTAAGTGGAATATTGTTATTGATCTATTGCAAGAGGCTGTCCTGTTGTGAGAACTGACAGGGAACGATTAGAGGATATTTTGGCAGCGATCGCTCAAATTGAACAATACACCCTTGAGGGAAAGCCAGCTTTTGATCGAAATAGGTTGCTTCAAGATGGAGTTGTTCACCAAATAGTAATTATTGGTGAGGCGGTACGGGCAATATCTCCTGAATTACGGGAAAGAAAGTCTGATTTGCCTTGGGCAGCAATGGTGGCAATGCGAAATATTTTGGTTCACCGATATTATGAGGTGAATTTAGAGAGTGTTTGGTTAGTTGTGGAGCAGAATTTACCTGATCTTAAGGAGAAGATTGAGGGGATTTTGCAGGAGTTAGGGGAGGAGTGAAGTTGGAGGGGTTGGGGTACGGACTATGACGGTTGCAATAGAGATTCGACGCTTGAGCGTGCAGTACTACCACCGGATGGTGGAGGCTGGAATTCTGGCACCGGATGAGCGGGTGGAGTTAATTGAAGGACAGCTCCAGATTATTGGAGAAGCAGCTATATATACAGCTTTTATACTGCCTCTACTTCAAGACTATTTAAAAACAAGAGTGACTCAATACAAGTAAGCAGCGAGAGGAAGAAGAGAGTAACCGCAAGAAAATCAACCTTACATATCTCAATCCACAGATGGCTGCATTAACGAATCAAAAAATTTTTCAGGCAGCGGAGAATAAATCATGACGATGCCTAGTGGGTATGACCCAATTACGCTCAATCATTGGCTCTGGTTTAAGTATCAATGCCATGAGGGGTCTGCTGAAGACTTCCAGCGGCTATTTGAAAATATCATCAAACGTACCAAACCAGAATTTATGCAGATTCGCCCTTACGGAAACATTGGTGATCGCAAATGTGATGGACTTTTGTATGCTGACTCCACAATCTTTCAAGTTTATTCACCCGATGAATTGAAACAGTCAGAAGTCCAGAAGAAAATTAACGAAGATCTTGAGGGCGCTGTCTTGCATTGGGGAGACACCCTGACAAAATGGGTATTTGTCTACAATGCGAGACGAGGACTTCCTCCAGATATCCCCAAGACGCTGCAACAGAGACAAAAGCAGTACCCAAATATCAAGCTCGACCATTTAAGCAGTGATGGTCTTTGGGAAATGGCTCGTGAATTGAGCCTTCAACAACGAGCTGAAGTGTTAGGCGCTCCTACTGGTTACGAATACTTATTTCTCAGCACACAAGTAACCTCTGAGGAACTTAGAAACTCTCTTGACAAAGCCTGGTTCGTACTAGTGCAAGATACTCTCTCTCCCATCAACCTCCGTGCTGTAGTAGACGCTTTGCAGCCTGACTTACCTTTCGGTGCGCCCATTCCCATCCGTCCAGTTGTTGCAGAACTTCCTTGGACTGAAGCTGCTAAGTATCAACAACAAGTAGTTTCGGAAGCGATTGAAAGAAGCCGCGATCTATCACTGCCGCGTTTTGCTGTTTTTAGTTTGGCTCAAATCCCCTTAGCCGTTCACCTAGGTTTCTTACTTTCCGATCGGGTCGAAGTGCGCTATTTTCAGTTTGATCGTGACCGTCGTTCGTGGCGATGGCTTGAAATTGAGGCAGAGGAAGCTGACTGTAATATTCAAGTCTCTGGGCTACCAGAAAAAAACTTTAAAAACGAAGTAGAGGCTCTTATTCGAGTATCTCTCAGTGCAAGAATTGCTAAAAGCGATACTGATGCTGCTGTACAAAATATACCCATAGAAGTTGATATTTCTATTAATGAGCCGAACGTAATGTGGTTACAAAGTCCGAATCAATTAATAAAGTTAGGACAAGTCTTTCGACAAGTGCTGACTACTATTCGTAACAAGGTTCCAGGATGCCCAAGGATACATCTTTTTTATGCAGGACCAACAGGAGGGTGTGTCGTCATCGGGCAGCAGATCAACCCTCGGATGAATCCCCCGGTGGAAATCTATGAATATTCACAACAAGCTACTCCCCGTCGCTATCAGTGGGCGTTGAGATTAGAAGAGGTTCGTATATGACAGGTCATGAATATCTGGTTGGGGTATTGAATAGCCAAAATATGCTAGTAAAAGATTTGAACACACTCAGAAATCTCCGCAAAGAAATAGAGGGAGTTCTTAGAGAAGAGTATGGAAGCTATCCTCGATTTTATTACGGAGGCTCTTATGGAAAGAAAACAATGATTCAAGCATCGTTCGATCTTGATATCGTTATTTACTTTCCTCCAACAGAAACTAGCTCCTTAAAAAATATTTACAACTCTGTTCACCAAACTTTGATTGATGCTGACTACAGGGTAAACCCTAAAACAGTATCGCTACAGCTTCCCTACAAAGGTGGGTTTCACATTGATGTTGTACCGGGGCGAGCGCAGGACAACACATATCACTATGCAAGCTTGTACAAAAACGGTGAGAACAGTACTATGCAAACCAGTATCAAGATTCACATTGACTCTGTACGTGATAGCAGAAACATCATCAAACTTATGAAGTTGTGGCGGTTTCTTCACTCACTGGAGTGGGAAACATTTGCTTTAGAGCAAACTGTACTCCGTGCTTTGAAAGGACAGCGTAAAGATGATTATGAACGATGTCTCATTAAAGTATTTGAATTTATCCAAAACAATATCTTGACAATTCGTTTGTTTCGTCAAGTGGGAGACAGAGAAGACTAAGCTATTGAGGATGGGAGGTTGAGCAATCCGGCGCTGGCTCTTCGGGAATTGGCTTATTGAGAATGGGTGAGGTTTTCCAACTCAAGCCGTTGATGACGTGCAGCGTGGCAACTGCCTCAATTAGTTCCCTCATGCTGACAGGTGGCTTCTTCTCCATTAACGGTCTACCCTAAAATGGCATACCCAATGTTAATGTAACCTCAACCCAAGAGCGTCAACATATATCGTCCGATTGGCGTAGGCTCACCCCCGACGATGACCGATGAGAAGCCAGATCTGGTTAAACTCCCTCTCGTGCCGGGATAGTCCGAGAAGACGACAAAGCTATTCAATCTACCAAACAATCATCGGCAACTAGCAAGGGAATAGATCTGAATAGTATCGGCGGCTGCACTTCCGGGCTGGCTGCAAGTATTCGCCAGCCCTCATTTCAGTCGCCTGCCTCCGCTTAAATATTTAGTAGAGAGTTCCCAGAGCGCCCTCCGGCTTGAGCGGATTCGCGTTAGCTCAATTGTTTATCTGGGGGACACCCCCAGACCCCCTGCGCCTCTCAACAAGACTAAACGGATGTTCCGCTACGCTCGTTCCGGATGCCGCACCCTACCACCGCGCATCCTCCACTTACTCCGCTGCACTTTACCTAATCTTATTGAGAGGCGCTCTACCGCGTACTCTGGGTAAAAACACGGAGATTTACAGAAAATACGTTCTTTGCCATTTAAGTAGTTGCACTGATGCTTAACAAAATCTTCTAGCCTAATATTTATTGTGTAATACATAAGTACTACATCTTGCTCACCCGTCCCTTAAATAACGAGAAGGAGTTGAACAAAACGGCTGAATGCGATGACACAAATAAGCATTACCCTACTGTCCACTCTGCACAGTAGACTCGTCCAGTGGACGATGTTAAAGTGTCTACTAGACGTACTGGACTTGTCCACTGGACACAATGACTGACATCGATCCTTATCCAGTCTCCTCCCTGACGAATCGCTACAACATTGGGAAGCAAGCCGTCTACAACCGATTGGAAGCACTGAAGATTAAGCCAGCTCATCACAGCAATCGCAGTTACATCTTTCGGCTATCAACTACAAGAACTCGATCGCTTGCACCAGCATATAGCCAGCGGTGGCACGATGGCAGATTTTGAAGCATCTATCACCTCGTCCTCCCTCAGTCCAGTGGACTCGCTGGACACGTCCAGTGGACTAACCCGAACCGATGACTTAGTAATGCAAGTTTGAGCGAATAGCCGCAGCTATCAGACCAACAACAGAACCTTTAGCCCATTTGGAACAACTAGAGAAAGCAGTCGCTCACGAGTGGTTGCTCGCCCAGTGCGGATGTGAAGCGGGTGATAGGGGTGAAGCCCAAGGGTGATTCTTTCCCTAGAGGCAGTTTTACATTTATCCGCTCTGGAATGATTGGCAATCAAACCGCATGGCGAGTCATCAAATCTACTTCTAAGTAAGTTTCAAGACTAGCGTTACTCATTCCCCCAGCCCCGACTAAATTATAGAATTAAGGTCGCTGACAACTAAAAGTTTCTCTCTCGTTAATGAAGAAAGATAAAGCCCTGAAACTAACCCGTGTCCAATAGGTAAAATATGGACACAATTGAATAAGGCTTCTGGAACGTAACTTTGGACGGTCCTTCCAGAAGCCCTTAACCCCACTAATCATGAGGGATTTCTTTATGTTGCCAGAAAAGCTACGAGATCAGCAGGCAGAAATCATAGAAGTTAAAGTTGACCAATTTCAGTTTTTCATCTTCAAGCATGAAAATCAGATATTTCTCCCCACCAACCAAGGACTACGAGTGATTGGGGTCAATATCAACTGGATATCGGCAATGGGACCCAAGAGAAAAAGAATATTA
>DATNQP010000617.1:0-3410 GCA_036703965.1 Leptolyngbyaceae cyanobacterium | reverse complement strand
GGTCTAAAATTTGCCCGAACATTTGCCGTGCTGCCTCACGCACTGATAGAATTTCGTGACTGGCTAGCTTGACAATTTCTGAAGTCTCAAAGTCGTGAGTCCAGTTAGCATGATTTGCACTCAGCACCAAACCACCCAATTGTTGTGCCGCTGAGGACTTAGCTTTGAGTAGCCGCATCGCTGTCTCTCTACTGGTGCCAGACATCCATCCTGGTAAGTCTTCCCGCAGCAGTAGTAGCAAATAGCTGTGGATACCTTCGTGTTTCTCTTTGTTCAGCAAGAGGTTAATCAGTGCTGTCGCTAACTGGCTAACAAACGCTTGATGGGAACTCCCCAGCCGCCGAAGTACTGGGCGAATCGCCTCACGCATATCCGCCAGTTCATGAGTTGCCATTGCCAACAATAACTCGTATTGTTGCAGAAGTCTTTCGTCAGGTAACTGACCGAAAATCCTCACGCCAATACCGCGTACCGACTCATAGGGAGATGCAATTAGTGATTCAATCAACTCCGGCGGCAAGTCAGCCGCTGGGGTTTGGTGATTTAGTAAAATCCTTGCCCCTAATTCTTGAATCTCTGGCATTGGGTGTTGCAGAAGATCCAGCACAACCCCCATTCCCAAAGTTCGCAGTTGTGGCGTAAAACTAATGAGCAGGGTTTCGGCAATTTCTTTTACCAATTCCGCTTCTGTCGAGACATTACCTGTAAATTCTCTAGACAGTAAATTGGCAATAATCCGTCCAATCAGTACCTTGGCGGTTGTATCTGACAAAATTGACGAACTTAGCAGCCTCCGGGCAAAAGCACGAGTATCACTGTGGTGACTAGTGACCAAGGCAGCGATCGCATTACTATCTTCTAGGAAAGATTGACGTTGTGCCTCTATCCACTGATGTGCTTGAGTACGGGCTGGTGGGAATAAGCAGTTAGCTAAGGCAAGAATTAGTTCAAGATTAGGATTCGTTGGATTATAGCGATCGCTTGCTATTTCAAATCCCAGTTGGGCTGTAATTTCGTAGGGTTGATTAACGAGCTTGATTACTGTGTTATTGTCAATTTCTGCCAAAAATTGCTGGCAGGCACGTAGGGCTTTAACGGCAAACTGATGAACGGGACGGCATTTACTTTCTAATAGTAGTTGTAGCAGTGCATCGGGTCTTTGTTCCCAAAGCTTAGGATAAGCCTCCTCTCTTACTTCTGGTTCCAGATCACCAGGTTTATAGGATTCCCGGCAACGCCATGCTTGATTGTTGGGCTTGAAAATATAGCGCGGACTATTTTCATAGAGGATATGGTTAAAAGTCAGATAGGGAGCATAGCTGTCCCAGTCAACCTGCCAAGTCTGCGTATTATATCGGTTACCATCCCAGGTATATCTGTGGAAACTCGACTGCTTGGCTAGCACAGCATCAGTATCCGAATACTGTAGGAGAATGCCGACTGCCATTTTGACGTAATCAGGGTTGCCCTCTTCACCTAGCGGCTTCAGGGTACGCCACACCCGCCGACGCAGATACTCACGAGTATCACTGCCGTAGGCAATTCTCGCATTAGGGCGCTGGAATTCCTCTTCATAAGGACTCCTTTCGAGTGTTTCAGTTCTACGTGTTCCAGGGTTATAGATAGATTTACTCTTACTCAAGTACCCACCGCTTGGGATATAGGCACCCCATCGGTCAGTGCGGAACATCGGCTTTTGCTTTTCAAACCGATAGGCAAGGATGCCAAAGACTTCCGCATCCAAGCGATACTCAGCCATTTTGAAGATGTGGCGAATCCGCTGGAAGTAGTTGGGTTGAAGCGGCACGGTACGCAAAATATCGAGCAATGCTGGACGCACATGCTCGTTGTCAATCTGGTAGATCGTATCAAGGACAGCAAAATTGCTGTAGGGGCAATCTCCCGGTGGTTGCCCACTGCTATCGAGATAGCTGCTTAAGACATTTGAAAAGTCAGTTGAGTCATTTGGAGCCAAGTTACGCAACTCTGACGGTAGTTGTTCTATCTTCTGAGAACGCAACTCCATCTGTGTCTGTTCATCAGAGAGTTTAAGCAAGGCTTCAAAGGCAATCCGCTGCACAAATTCTGGAGTTGAAGCATCATTACAGAAGTGTCTGAGGGCTGGAATTGCACTTTCATCGCCACACCACCCCAAAGCCCAAGCAATGCAATAGTCTCTCAAGGGTTCACCCGTACCAATCAGCTGAATTAGCAACGGTGTAGCTTCACGAATTTTCAGTTCACCCGCCCGCCAAATTGCCCGTTCTAGAGGCCACTTAGTGTTGCCCCGGTTAACTAAACGGTTCAGAATCGCTTGATGGCGTGGATTGTCTGTAGTGGGTGCATTTGCCTCCTCAACCGATTGGATTTCTGGAGTCTCATTGCTTGTAGTGACATCGCGATAGCCCTTCTTAACCTTTGAGGCGACAAGTTGATCAAAGACTTTCTGCGCTTGGGCTTCTGGCACAGCCTGAGTAGTTTTTACACCTTCCTTGAGGTTGGTGCCACGGCGTCCATAGCGGAAATTCACCACATAAAGGTCTTGACTGGTTTGGCACAAATCTACTTCGTAGACCTTATCTGAATTTCCTTCCTGATAGAGAAGGGTAGTCTGTTTAATCAGTTTCATAAAAGTGGCTCTACTTTTGACTAATGCTAAGTTGAGACCAATGCTCTGACCAAAATCAAGAACTTATCTCATCTTCACCGCAGCCCACAGTCACAATTTTATGAGCAGTTCAAGGTGCTGGTTGACTGACAAAACTCCTCACTACGCTGTCATCCGACCAGCGATTAAAATCCCTGTCTAATAGCTCAAGTCCGTTAAAATTCACATCTTGCATCATTCTCATTAAACGGTTGGTGAATTTTTGTAGGGGCGGGTTTCACCGATATCCTATGAACACAGCCAGTAACCTAACTAAACCCGCCCCCACCCTACTGCATCCACTGCCCATAAGACTTAAGAATTTTGTGGATTTTAGTCCGGTGCTTATCTTCCGGTATAAACACAGCCGCGATCGCTTTTTGGCATTGGCATATTTCTCAAGACGTTTACACGGCTGAATTATCGGGCGATCGCAAAGCAATATTAGCGAAAATAGAAGAATAACCTCAGGCTCGACAAAGCCTAACTCATCAATTGCTATGCCATCTCGCACTCTAAAATATGCTTATTTTCCCGGTTGTGTCGCCCAAGGAGCCTGCCGGGAACTTTACCAGTCTACCGCCGCACTCACCCAAGCCCTAGGCATTGAACTACTTGAGCTGAAAAAAGCCGCCTGTTGTGGTTCTGGCACCTTCAAAGAAGATTCTCAACTGCTGGAAGACACCGTTAATGCCCGCAACATTGCCCTGGCAGAGCAACTGAATCTGCCGCTTTTAACCCATTGCAGCACCTGTCAGGGTGT
>DATNQP010000616.1:0-6946 GCA_036703965.1 Leptolyngbyaceae cyanobacterium | reverse complement strand
GCCGGGGAGCGATTCTGGGACGTGGTGCGACGAGTGGCGCGTGAAACGGCTTTACCCGAAGTAGATTTTGAAATTGTACCTGCTGTACTGGGAGATGATGCGCCGTTGTGGGGGGCTGTGGCGATCGCAGAAAACCTAATATAGCAAAAGGCAGAGGGCATAGGGCAGCACATCGACACGCTCAGTGACCAGGCAGAAGGGATGCATATTGAGGGGTTAAGGTTTCAGTATTTGGCGAGAGTCAAGAGTTGCCTTGGCGACTGCTATAACTCGGCTAAGTCCACTGACCAGTTAAGCAGTTAAAGGGCACTGGGACTATCAAAGTAGTGAAGGTTGCCGCACGCCGTCCAGACGGGGGATTACATGGGTGTTGAAAAATTGAGTTGGGTGCGATTAGTTTTGCAGTGGCGAGGCTCAATTGCCCCTAAAGTTTTCCCTGGCGTTCTTTTGTGTGGGGGATTTGGATTTTTAATCTCCCTACTTGATTATTTAGGATTCCCCGTATCTTGGGTAGGGTTTGATATTGTCATTACCAATGTGTCCTACAACTTGGTCTTAGGTTTATTATTGGTTTTCCGCACGAATACCGCCTATGACCGCTTTTGGGAAGGGCGTAAAGCTTGGGGAACTATAACAGCGTCTATCCGCAGTTTAGGACATCTAATTTGGGTATCGATTACCGAAATTGAACCGCAAGACCGAGAAAATAAGGTATCGACGTTACGGTTATTAGTTGCCTTTGCGATCGCGATTAAATTGGATTTGCGGCAACAGCCAGTCAACAGTGAGGTTGAAGCGCTGATGACTCCCGACCAATTTCTCAAGCTTAAAGCGGTTAAATGTACTCCCCTACAACTAGCTATCTGGATTGGGGATTACCTACAGCAGCAGTATCACCGGAAGTTAGTCACTCCTAATCAGCTGACGGCGATGAATCTCTCGGTCAACGATTTGTTAGAAGCTCTAACCACCTGCGAACGTATTTCGTCAACGCCAATTCCCTTGGCTTACGCGATTTACCTAAAGCGCTTGTTGCTACTTTATTGCCTTTCTCTGCCTTTCCAAGTCGTCAATACTTTACATTGGTGGACTAGCCCAGTTGCCATGATCCTTAGTTTTGTTTTGCTGGGAATTGAAGAAATTGGGACGGAAATTGAGAATCCTTTCGGAGATGATGCCAATGATTTGCCCTTAGAAGAGATTTGCACAACGATCTTGAATAATATCGAAGATTTGATTGCGGTCAATAGCCCGGACAAGTTAGAACTTACAAGTCCTGAGTTAGAATTAACTCCTCGCTCGTAAAATTAGGGTTGGCTGCTGTAGAGCGCGGCAAAATAGATGTCCCTCCTGTTGTGCAGACTATTTAATGATGCCGTGCCACTACTTTTGCAAGAGGTTTCTTCTAAGGCAGCGCCATCAAGCGATCGCTTGGCTTACTTCATTGAATTTTCCAACAGTCGGTAGCTGAAATGAGCCTTGTCTAGAGAGGACGAACCAGTGGCAGATATTCGCAACCTCCTTAACCAAATTGCCGCGCAGGAAGCCCAGTTGCTGGATACTCAGTTCCTCGCGCCTTGTGTGCGTGGGGGACGGGTGCGGACATCTGTGGCAAACATCATCTACACCTTCACCCCCCAGCCACAAGACTTTGAAGGATGGGCCATCTTTCAGCCTGTAGATGGGAAAATAGCGGAGGTTGTGGAAGAACCCAGCTTGCCCCAACTGGCAGAATATCTCAAGCTGCTCAATCCGTTGCGCCTGCGATTGGCTCATCTGTTGCAGGGGCAAACGTGGCTTGCTTATCCGGTGAATGAATCCGATATGCAGCAGCGCTTAGGTGCTGCCAAGCCGGTGCCAGTGCATCTGGTGACAGAAGCCACTACCTTTGAGCCAATTATTGCCCGCTTTGATGGTAGTGCTTGGTGGTTTGATGAAATTGATAGAAGGGCTGAACCACAGCCTGCTGAACTGCTTAGAGAGCAGCTGAGGCAAGGAACAATGCCTGAGAATGTCCGCTTTCCGGGGATGACGCCGGAAATGCATACTGTTTATGACTTGGCGTTGCAGCAGACAGAAGCCTATCAGCTGAGATTGCAGCATCAACGTGAGGTTAGAGAGCAGCAGCAGAGGCAACGAGAGCAACGGCAGCAGCGACGGGCGCAAAGGGATGAACAACTTAGAGAGCAAGAGAGGCAGTCCCAGCGGGGGAGAAGACACCGAGGTTCTGCTCAGGGGGATGAAGGGCGTCTGCGGGATGCGCTGCACATGGGTGGTGGTGAACTGCGGGAATTTCGCGATCGCGGTGAGTTCTGGCAAGTTGAGTGGATAACTCGCAATGGCGATCGTCATACTTCTGCTATTTCCAAGGGTGACTTAACTGTTATCAGTTCCGGTATCTGCCTCAGTGGGTATGACCGCAACTTTGACTTACAATCCCTGGTTGGCGTTATTGAAGCGCGAGACAATTGGGACTTTTAATATTTAGTGCGATCTGCGCTTTGCCGCTTACGCACCATGCTCTGTAAACGCAGCAGCGCTTCGCTATCGAACCGACACGATGAGCAATAGATTCCTTCTGTTTCGCCGTTAACTTTGGCTCAGACATAGGCAGGGGCTTCAATGCCTAAGTCCTGCATGACTGCGTCCAACGAGGTGCCCCGCAGACTTGCCAATTCAATCAAGTACTCAATTCGATGAGCATTGGCTTGTTCAATTTGGTCGGAGATCTCAATCAATATTGCCTGCTCCTGGGGCGTTAACGTTTCAGCACGGCGTTTGGCAAGCAGGACATGATAGTGTTCCCACATTTCGGGCGACAGACCCAGATTAATGTTCTGCAATAGGTCAGCTTCAGCCTTTGAAAGGCGGGAAACATCACGCGGAACCGGACGCAAGCGCTCTTTCAACGCATTCACAATGTAGCGACTTGGATCGAGACCTTGTTTGGCAGCCTCATCCCGTAACTGTTGTTCGAGTTCTGGCGTAAGCTCAAGCATGATGGTTGCCATACAGATAACCCTTTGCCGATATGTCTCTTTTAGGCGATCTTACCCAGTTCAACCTAAGCTACATCTGCGATCTGCGCTTCGCAGCAGCGCTTCGCGATCGCACAAATATTACAGTTGCCGACAGAGGAGTTGACTCGCCGGCTGTTTAACCTTTCCCATGAGGAGTTGTTGGAACGGTTTGGAGGGCAGTATATTTCTAGAAAATGAGCCATTAGAAAACCAATGGCTCATGAACAGATGGTCTAAGCTGAGTAATTGTCTTCAGCACTAAAAGCAAAACTTGCCCACAATCACACCGCCAACGGCAATCATGACGATACCAGCCAACATTCCCATGCCAACAACAGAACCAATTGCTGCAAGTGCAGAGGTGATGCCAGCAGCGCTCAATCCGGTAACTCCAAGGATATTGATCAATGTAGCAACACCACCAACACCAACAACTACCTTGATGATTACCCAACCTAAACCTGCTATTTTTATTAGCATATTTGTCTTCTAAACTTTTAGTTTCTAGTAGAAATTGCATTCAGCACCTAGCCTTTACTAAGTAATAAAATGCTTGAGCTTGCTGTTACTTGGATCGAATCATGAACGCTTGATTAATTACTTATTACCGCCCGTCAACCAGTGCCATGCATGGTAAACAGCAACACCACCAGCTACGGCTCCTGCGACAGGTGCTGCTGCTGTCATAGCGATGCCTGTTGCCATACCACCACCAACTAAGGAACCAATTGCCGCTAATCCTGAAGTCATTCCCGCTGCACTCAGACCAGCTACGCTTCCAGCAGCAGAAACAGCTCCAAGGGCTGCTGCACTGCCGGCAACAGTACCACTAACAATACCTGTGCCAGCTGCCAACATTTCTTCTGGTTTCATGGTATATTTTCCTCCTTGATAAAGGTAGTTGACCTAACTATTTTGACTTTCCAAATACTCTTGCGCTTTACAAGCTCCAAACCAAAGCAGACCGCCACCAGCTACAATGCCTGCGACTGGTAAAGCAATAGTAGTTGTTGAAGTCACTCCTAAAAAGCCTAAAAGCCCAGCTGCGGGTGCCGTAACTTCGGCTACGACTATTGAGCCAGCACCAACAGCCGATGCCGCTGTGCCTGCAATACTGGCTAAAGCCTTCACATCATCATCTGACATAGTTATCCTTTTTGTGAAATTACTTTGCTGGTAGCTTCATCTCTGAAACCTCAGAGTATGTAATGCGGTTTTGGCTGAGGTTGCTGTGTTGCTTATTATCATCACCCACTCAAATGTTAAGTAGGTTCATAAAACTGCGAAATTACATGAAGAGTTTGCGATCGCATCTACAGCCATTTTGACTCAGTAATACTTACCAAAATTTTTGCGCTATTTTGCCGATGCCAGATAGGTATTATAAGGTTAGTAAGAACACATCGAATAACGTAGCTTCAATGGTTGTGAAGCTTGATTGAAGATTTAGCGAGACTCTCCTGATAGCTGTGGAACATACAGAAAACGTTAGCTAGATATCAATGACCCGCATGATTTGCTTCACCCCTGGCAGTACGGTGATGTGTCTAATGGGCAACCCTGTATATTTAGTCAAAGGAAGCTACTTATGTTCAGCCAACGTTTTTAAAACAGAGGAAGGTTAATGGGATTTTCAGCGGATGTTGCAGAGAAAGCGTTATTGGACTGTGGAAGAAGCTGCTGTATATGCCATAGATTCCGTGGTATGAAAATGGAATTGCACCACATTATTCAAAAATCAGAGGGAGGTGCTGATACTTATGACAACTGCATACCCCTTTGTTTTGATTGCCATGCCGAGGTAAAAGCTTATAATCCAAAACACCCTAAAGGAAGGCAATACACTAACTCAGAGTTAAAACAACATAGAGATAGATGGTACAACAAAGTAAGAAATAATCAGTTTATTACAACAACTCCAGAGCATATGGAGTTAGACCGGAAATTATTCATTACAATCCGGAAAATGCTGCCAAGTAATAACTCTATTCTCTTTCTTAGAAAACATGATTTTGCTGGCTCTTCGTTTGCGTTAGAGGACCTCGAAGACTTAAAGAATTTTAACAACGTTTGTGAATTTCCAGAATTTGAGTTTATAGATGCAGACCTGGAAACACTTAGGGCAAATCTTGACCATTGCATCTTTAGTTTTTTGATTGAAATTGGTCGTAATACTTTTCCTGAGGATTCAAACGATGGTAAACTTCGCAATAGAATTCCTCAAGAGTGGAAACATAAACAGTGGGAGCGTTTTTGGGACGCGGCAGACAAAATTAATGGGTTAGCTAAGGAAGTAGTCTCCAGTTACAATCAACTCATACAGCAGGGTCGTAGAAAGCTAGGAGTAGAATAAAAATTAGTGTTGAGAGGTAGTTGTGCAAGAGTTAAGGAAATGGTTCTATAATCCTTGCTTTTGTGTGACTTGTTTAACTGGCAGATGCAAGCCATAGCAAACAGAGGTGAGCAATAGGATACTCTCAATCACGCCAGAAGTCAGCGCAGATCGCACTTGAGAAGGGAAAAGGGCGATAACCCTATTGGGATGCTGGGCGATCAGCTTGGCTGGTGCCAAAGGCAATCGCTTTTTCCCAACTACGCTCGCCGAGCGATCGCTATTCAGACACATCTCGCTACTTAGCTGAGAATACGTGAAGCGTTAGCGAAGCGGTAGCGATAGCGCAGCCGTTAGCGACGTAAGGAGCGTCGGAACGAGCGTCAGCTATCCCGTAGGGAATCGCTTATCCTGAATTCATTAGAGTTAACTATCCCAGGCAGAAAACACAATGAGCGTCGTCGTTTCCGATGACATCCTCCAAGCAGCAGGAATGTCAGAAGCCGAATTAAAGTTAGAAATTGCGATAATGCTTTTCCAACAAGAGAAACTCAGCATCGGCAAAGCCAGTCACCTAGCAGGTATAAATCAAATCCAGTTCCAACAATTGTTAGCCCGTCGTGGCATTTGCATCCATTATGACGTTGCCGAGTTTCAAGAAGACCTTAAGAACCTGCAAACAAGAGGATGGCTGTAACTGTAGTCAGCAATACCTCACCAATTAGCAACTTAGCTCTGGTTGGTCAGTTAACTATCCTGCAAGAAATTTACAACAAAATTATCATTCCTACTGCTGTTTATAACGAATTGACTGACGAAGGCGCTGGGGATGTCGTTGCTACCGCAGTCCAAACCTCAACTTGGATTGAAACTCAGCCAGTTGCAAATCTTACACTGGTTACAAGTCTTCAAAATAAACTGAATGAAGGTGAAGCTGAGGCAATTGCTCTTGCCATTGAATTAAATGCAGACGAACTTCTAATAGATGAACGACTGGGTAGAAGAGAAGCAACCCGTTTAGCAGTTCCGATTACTGGAGTCTTAGGAGTTCTACTGATAGCCAAACAAAGAGGAGTGATTGCGGCTGTCAAACCCGTGATGGATGATTTAATCGCGCAGGCTGTTTTCCGGGTTAGCAATCAACTGTATGCTGATATCTTGCAGGCTGCTGGTGAGTAGTGCGATAACCTTTCTTCGAGGTGCTGCGCGATCGCTTTTAAGCTGACAGGCCCTCAAGCGCGATCGCTTATCTAAATCAAGTCCTTCACCAGAAGTAAGGAAACACAGCGCTAAAGAGTATCTACTCCTGATAGAGGACTGATATGACTCGCCCCCGCTATTTTTTGCTATTTACAGCCCTGTTGCTGATTGCCCTTTCCTGGTGGGGAGTCGTGTCGGCACGGACTGGGTTGGTGATGCACTCCCTGGAACGAGGGGGAATTCCACTGCTTTCTGTTGCACCAAAGAATGCCAAAGGAGTACCCGGTGTCTTAATAGCGCATGGCTATGCGGGTTCCAAGCAGTTGATGCTGGGTTATGCACATGTTCTGGCGCACGGGGGGTATGCGGTGATGCTGTGGGATTTTGCGGGTCA
>DATNQP010000615.1:0-5986 GCA_036703965.1 Leptolyngbyaceae cyanobacterium | reverse complement strand
CTGTCATTTTCAGAAGAGAAGTTCATCACAGCCCACGGAAAATAGAGCCTTCCAATCTGTGATGAACACAACTTTTTTACCAGAAGTGCAGTTCATTGGCTGTAAAATACCAGAAGTGCAGTTCATTGCAGGGTCGGCGTGATGCCCAAAAATGAACTCGATTTAACTCTCGGTGTGGAAGTATCATTCAGGGGCGATGTTTACCAAATTCGTTCCAGTCTTTCCCTGACATCATTTCTGTTGAAACATCCTGCCTCTGGAGAGGAGAGAATCGCTGACCTTAAAGATATAAGCCCGATCAGCACAGAAGATGATGCAATAGATCTGAGTCAATCAGTTGATTGGATTCACCTATCTTCCGAGCAGTGGCAGCAGGCTAAAAAACGAGAAGCTATAATCCGACCACTTGCCGAGCTAATGACTGTACCAGCCGCCTTAGCTAAAGATGCGGCAAAAGAACTGAATTTATCAGTGCGCCACGTTTACACCCTCGTCAGTCGTTACCGTGCCTCTGGTGGTCTCCTTACGTCGCTCGTGCCGACTGCCCAAAAGGTGGTCGGGGTAATAGCCGACTGTCCCCTGTTGTTGAAGAAATCATCACTCGTACCATTGATGAAGTCTATCTAACCAAGCAGAAGCGGAAGGCTTCTGACGTGATTTTTGAAATACAAAAGCGCTGTTGCTCAGCTTCCTTAAAGCCACCTACACCCAACACGATTCGCGATCGCATCAACAAGCTACCTCTTAAAGAGAAGATTCTCCGCCGACAGGGAGCCAAATCACTGCGAAAACTCAACCCGGTTAGTGCTTCCTTTCCAGAAGCTATCTACCCACTCCAGGTTCTGCAAATCGACCACACCCCCGTCGATTTAATTATCGTGGACGAGGTAACTCGGCAGCCAATCGGGCGACCCTATCTAACAGTGGCAATTGACATTTACAGCCGCTGCATCACTGGCTTGTGTCTCACCCTTGAAGCTCCAGGAGCTGTATCAGTTGGTTTGTGCCTTGCCCATTCCATTCTCGATAAAGAAAGCTGGATGAGTGATAGGAAAATTGATGGAGAATGGCCGATCTGGGGCAAGCCGGATTGCATCCACGTCGATAACGCTGCCGAGTTTCACAGCGAAGCCCTGCGCCGTGGTTGTGAGCAGCACGGCATTCAAATCAACTATAGACCGGTGGGTCATCCCCATTATGGCGGTGCCGTGGAGCGCGTCATCGGCACTCTGATGCAGCACGTCCACAAGCTGCCCGGTACTACCTTCTCAAACGTCCAAGAGCGAGGTGAGTACGACTCGGATGGCAAGGCAATCTTTACTCTCAGGGAGTTGGAACACTGGCTTGCTGTTGTGATTACTGGTCACTACCACAACAAGGTTCATGCCAGCTTACACGAACCGCCTATCGAGCGTTACAAGGCTGGAATACTAGGTTGTGACGGCATCCCAGGACGGGGCGTACCGCCTTTGCTCCAGAATAAGAAGGATTTCTTGATTGACTTCCTGCCAATAGAGAAACGGACGCTCCAACGTCACGGTTTCATGCTCGACCACATTGCTTATTACAGTAATGCCCTCCAACCGTGGATTGCCTCAAGACGCCCAGGCCAGAAGTATATCATCCGCCGCGATCCAAGAGACCTGAGCCGCATTTTTGTCTTACACCCAGAACGCGACGAATACCTGGAAATTCCCTATCGGACGCTCAGCCGCCCCTCAATCACTCTATGGGAACATCGCTCAAGCTTAAAGCGGTTGCGTGACGACGGTGTGAAAAGAGTTGATGAAACCGCAATCTTTCGCGCCATCGACAAGATGCGCCAAATAACAGAAGAAGCCGCTCAAAAAAGCCGTGCGGCACGGCGGAAAAGGGCACGCCTAGTCAATGCTCCTAACACCACTGCTGCCACGACACCTCTGGAAGACCTTTTTGCTAAGCCGTTTCCGGAACCCGTTACCGTCCCACAGCTTCCTCAACGGTTCGATGACATTGAGGAGTGGTGAGCGTGACTTTTTGCAACGATTTAAACCACCTAATCCCTAATGCCCAAAAGACCGCACAGCTACCCGGTGCGGAGCGCATCGCCCGCATTCGCGCTGACCGCTGGATTGGATATACTCAAGCCCAAAAAGCGCTGGCGAAGCTGGAAGACCTTTTCACACATCCGGAACGGCAGCGTATGCCAAACCTGCTCATCGTTGGTCCAACCAACAACGGCAAGACGATGCTCGTCGAGAAGTTCCGCAGACAGCATCCGGTAACAACCAGCGACGACGGTCAAACGGAGCAAATCCCAATCCTGGCAATGCAGATGCCGTCAGACCCCACAATCAGCCGCTTCTACACCATGCTTCTTTACAGCTTGAACGCACCGAGCTTCGGAAGTAGGCGAGTGTCTGACCTCGAAGAGCTGAGCCTTCGTATCCTGCGACAGGTTGGTCTGCGAATGTTGGTCATTGACGAACTTCACAACGTTCTAGCTGGCAGTGGTCCCCAACAGCGGCAGTTCCTGAATTTGCTCCGCTTCCTCGGCAACGAACTTCGCATCCCGCTCGTTTGCGTCGGGACGAAGGAGGCTTACTTGGCTATTCGCAGTGACGACCAGCTTGAGAATCGTTTTGAGCCGTTCTCTTTGCCACTATGGACTTTAGACGACGAGTTCTCTTCTTTGCTGGCGAGCTTCGCTGCTGTTCTGCCTCTACGCCGTGCCTCACAGCTGCACCTACCTGATATTGCCCATTACATCCTCTCGAAAAGCGAGGGGACGATTGGGGAAATTACAACGCTACTCACCCGCTCTGCCATCCTTGCTGTAGAGACGGGTTCAGAATGTATCGATCGTCAGATTCTGGGATTGGTTGATTACTCCTCACCCACAGAGCGCCGACGCACCTTTGAGAGAGAACTAACATGACAGCGCTGGCTTCAACAAGATGGCCGCTTCATCCTCAACCTTTTCCAGATGAGTGCCTCTCATCATGGTTGCAACGCCTCGCTGCGGCTTATGACCGCTCACCCGACGATTTATGCCGTCATGCCTTGGGTTTGGAGAAGTTCGATGCCTATGCCTTGGACTTCTCCCCACCCGATGACCTTGTTACCGAATTGTCGGCGCGAACGGGCATTCCAAGAGTCCGAATCAGGGCGATGACGCTACAAAGCTACGTGCCGCTCGTGGTCGATACACTCGACTCGACAGCATTAGACTTCGCCCATGATTATGTAACGCAGTTCCGGGTGCTGCTGCCAAAGAAGCTCAGTCCCAGCTATCCCAGAATCCGAAAATCAAAGAAGCAGAAGAGTACACTCATACCCTGGCAACCGTGGGAGAACAAGGAGCATCTCCACGCCTGTCCTAAGTGCTTGACTCATGACAGCCAACCCTACTTCAGGCTGCACTGGCGCATGGCTTTTGTCACAACCTGTCCGGCGCACCGCTTGTTCCTGATGGACGTTGGGCGGGGTTCTCTCAAGACGGCTCAGTTCCTGATCAAAGCCACTGAACCTGACAAGACACCTCCCCCGGATGACCTGACTTTATGGCTCGATACCAAAACACTTGAAGCCTTGCAGACGGGGTACGTCAGGATTGGTGAGGCACCACCGACGAACGCTGCTACCTACTTTCGCATGGTTCGGACGATGATCGAGGAAATGAACTCACGGAAGTTCACAAACCCTGCCCAGTCGGAAGCGATGAAAAATCTTTGGCGTAGGAACGGTCTTGAACCCTACGCAGGCACCAGCGTATCAACTCCCTTCGAGTATCTGGATTTATTGAGGCGATCGCAAATCACTAAGGTCGTTGGGTATCTTCTTGCTGGCTTCCCGGAAACCCTAATCAACTTCCATCGCTCTCAGTATGTACTCCGGGAATGGGACCCCCATCTTCCCGGTGCCCTTCAGGATGCTTATTTATGTGTAGCACGACCCAGTGAACCCTATCCATCAGGTGACCCCAAGCTAGAACAGCGACCCTCACCCCCTGGTACAAGTCCCTGTTGGTTACGTGTCTACAAAGCTATTAATGAGTTAGTATCCGATATCAAAGTAGACCCAACGGCTGCCGAACCGCTAATCGCCTTCCTCAAGGCATATGGACGACCATCCAAGGAAGTGGACGATTTGTTCGAGGCTCTTCGCCGTGAGGGAAGCTAAATTCTTTCAAAAACGTTTTACTTTTTGGTCGCTTAATGTAATAGGTTTATGAAAGAAGCCGGAGTGCGATCTGTCGTGGGTTAGTCAAGGCTTTCATAAACGTTCATTTGCGAAAGGGCACTGCCATGTTATTCGGCTACGCTCGTGTCTCAAAGGGTGATGACCAAAGCAATGCGCTCCAGAAGAAGGCTCTTCAGGAAGCTGGAGTCGAGCGCATCTTTTCTGAGTCCGCCTCTGGTGGTCGTTGGGATCGTCCGCAACTTCACAAGATGCTGGAGCAGTTGAGACCTGGTGATACCGTCATCGTCTGGAAACTTGATCGCCTCTCCCGCTCTCTCAAGGACTTACTGCTGATTATGGAGAAGATTGACGCTGCCAAGGCTCATTTTTCCAGTATCACGGAAGCGATTGACACCTCCACACCGGCTGGTCGCATGATGATGAACATGGTTGGCACCTTTGCCGAGTTTGAGCGTGCCATGATTCGCGAACGCACCAACGCAGGTCTAGCAGCAGCCCGTGCCGAGGGGCGTGTTGGAGGGAGGCGCAAGAAACTTACTCCTATCCAGCGTGCCGATATTGCGGAGAACGTCCTGTCGGGACGTAAAACTGCCGCCCAGATGGCACGGTTATACTCAGTCAGCCAACCTACCGTCTCTCGCATCGTTGCGGAATACAGAACAGGAGTTCAATAAAAGACCTTGCAATGAAGTCCTCTTCTGACGTTGCTGAACTCCTCTTCTGGTTAATGCAGTCCTCTTCTGAAAATGACACTTGCCAAACCCTCAAATCTACCTTTTTTGTGTCTCTTAACTCGTCTATCAATCAATGTCTCATGAGACAATGTTAGTGATGAGTTGAAAGACATTGACTAAGAGTGAAGATAGGATACGCCCGTGTCAGTCGAGACGAGCAAACGTTGGATTTACAAACGGATGCCCTAAATCAGGCAAAGTGCTCGCGCATTTATACAGACAAGGCAAGTGGAGCTCTCGCATCGCGTCCTGGTCTTGATAAAGCACTGGAACAACTCCGCCCTAGTGACACCTTAGTCGTATGGCGACTCGACCGTCTGGGTCGCTCCCTCAAACATCTAATAGAGGTCGTGGAAGAACTCAACGCTCAAGGAATTGGGTTTGTTAGTCTAACCGAGAGCATCGACACCACCACCAGCAACGGAAAACTAATCTTTCACATCTTCTGTTCTCTAGCCGAGTTTGAGCGTAACATTATCCGCGAGAGAACGATGGCTGGATTAGCCGCGGCTAGAGCTAGGGGGAGGAAGGGCGGTAGGAAGCTATCCATCACCCAGAAGAAAATTGCTACAGCCCAAAAGCTTGCAGACACTTCGACCGACTCCATCGCCGACATCTGTACGTCCCTGGGAATCAGCCGCAGCACCTATTATCGACGCACTCGCCCCCAATAGTTTAATGAGCGTGCCGAAATGCAATAGCTTGATGCTCTCGATACAGGTACGCCGTTGTGTAGCTGGGAGTAGACTTACCCTCGACGGAGCGCGAGCGGCTCCGTCGAGGACAGTGGCTGCAAGTATCGAGAGGTAGCTCAAGTAGCTTCATCGCATTAGAGCAACAGCGGTAATAACAGAGCTATTGTGTTGGTATTGATTTGAGTTACTACCCAAAGTTGGGAGAATCGTGTCATGCCAGAGTCGGCAACCAATGAAACAATGTGGGTTGGCTTTGGTGTGAGACGTTGGGATTAGAGGTTGGGAACGTGGTCAGGAACAATCGACCGGGAGGCGGCAGTCTGGTTGCGCTTTTATGACGAGGCGGGCAATCTTGTTCTGTTACCAGAGGAAGCC
>DATNQP010000614.1:0-5615 GCA_036703965.1 Leptolyngbyaceae cyanobacterium | reverse complement strand
GAAAAGAAAGCCAACGATGTGGATGTAATCTTTAACCTCTCGTTGGAAATGCCCGTCATTGTCAACCTACCCAGTCAAATCGAAGTCGTTGTCAGCAACTGGATTGAGCGCAATGGACTTGCTGATGACTTAGGTAAAGAGTATGGGCTTGAAGTCTACAAGTGGTTTCTGTGTACCGGGGCGCATGACTCAAACACCTTATTTATCGAATCAGCTCAAAAGTTCAAGGGCAGAGTCAAGCATGTCCTCATCAAAAATCAGGCGTTTTCTGATGAAGATGACTGGAAACAAATCTTTCAGGACTATCCCCAACTTGAGCAGCTAACTAAGGAACAGAACATTCCCCAAATTGTACTGCCACGGCTTGGTACATCTGAAAAGAACGTCATTGACCAACGCCAATGGACGTTTGACTTTGCCAGTAGCAAAGAAAATAAAGACATGTCTGCATTGCCGAAGCAGCGGGTCGTGAACTATCTGCGCTCTTTCACCCACAACCTGGATGAGCTGGGCATCTTAACAGCGGAATCCTTCAAAACCCACAGTGCTAAACCCAAGAAACCTGCGGCGTAATGGCGACCTCCCTACTCGAAAAACTACTTGAAGGGCGCTCTGAGGAGTTCAAACGCAAAGTTTTCCAGCTTGTATCGCAAACGGGCTACAGCGAAGGTGACCCCCTATTCGTCATCTTACTTGCCACCGGAACTCTGCAAACTCTGCTCAATGAAAAGCCTGTTGAGATTGACGAAATGTTCAATCGCTGGTCAGGCGGCATCACTAAATCAATGAGCCTGGTTGAGAAGGAGATTATTGAGCGCCAAAAGACGGCAATCACTGAAGCGGCGGGGGACTTAATTAAGAAAGCAGAACGCCAGGAGTCAACACGGTTTTTCAAGTCAATTTTACCCGGTGCGCTCGCGGCTTCAGTTGTTCTGGTTGTGGGGTTTGTGGCTGGGATGACTGTACCCCCTGCACTCAAAGGAGGGTATGTAGCAGGGCAAAATCTCACAGCTGATGATGTTGACGCTTTACGTTGGGCGAATTCTGGTGAGGGGAAGTATGCACGGCAGTTGATGGACTGGAATGCAGATTACTTAAAAGTTTGTGACCAGGATGCAGCCAAGATGTCAATTAAGTTGCAAATGGGGCAGCGTGAAGCGAAAAAGGGTTTTTGTCTTTTATGGGTTAAACCCCCAAAAGAGAGGTTTTGACAATGGCGAACTATCCGGTTGTTCTCTATCCCAAACGAATAGCTTCGTTCCGCCAGCTTGCTCAACATCCCAAAGAGGCAGGAGGTCAAGGAAGAGGCAGGGGAGCTGGGGGAGGGGGAGCAGAGGGAGGTTTTCAACTGGGGCTTGACACCCCACCTGTCCGCTCCACGGCACAAGGGAAGGAAGCATTCCCCCTGCTCCCTGCTCCCTTCCCCCCTGCTTCTTTTGGTCAGGGGATTAAAGCCGAGGACAAGAGAGAGGAATTGCAGGGGTTGCAGACACACTCCCGACGCTATTGCCGCACTTCCCAGATTTTTGCTCTGCGAGTGTTGGGTTCAGGTCTTCTGGTTATTGGTTTGCTTTCAATTGGAAAACCTGTTGGTATTCTCACTCTTCTACTGGCGGGTGCATCTTGGGCAGCGACGTTCTTTTTTCATCGGACTCGTTCCTCCTCTTTACCACCTGAATCAAAACAGTTGGTAATACCAGACCGAAAAGCACCAAGTGATGAGTTGCAGACATATCTTGTAGCATTGTCAGCTCACATGAAAGGTCAGGTGCTGCAACCCGATGGTGTAACCGATGCACCAGTAGGAGCTTCGGAAAGAGCATTTGGGCAAGTTCTAGAGACGTTTTTCCCCGGTCGAGTCAAGGCACAATTGAGGTTACCAATTCCGAACTGGGATGGAGCCTATAGTACTGATTTCACAATCAGCTTTCCAGAAATTGGGATCTGGATTGATGTGGAAATTGACGAGCCTTACGACTATAAAACGGGCAAACCGACTCATTGTAGTGACGATGAACGAGATCGTAACCGTAATAGCTTTTTTCTAAACAACAACTGGATTGTCGTGCGTTTTTCGGAAGAACAGGTGGTTCGATACTCAGAAAGTTGTTGCAAGGAAATTGCTTTAGTGATTCGGCGGGTTACGGGGATAGAGAAATATGTCCATGACTTAACTAATGCAACAAGTCTTGCAATAAGCCCCATGTGGACATCACGGCAAGCGAAGAAGATGGCAAAAGCCAAGATTCGCGACAAATACTTGAGACTCATCAAACTCAAGGTCTAACTATTCAATTAAGGAGAAAATACATGTTGATGACACCCAAAAACAAGGTGGCTCCGATTCGTCCTGAGACGGAAATGCTGATGCTAACGGCGGGAGCGTCTTTAATAACCGATTTAGTTTTCATCTCCAGTCCAACTAGCATTATGCTCTCTTCCATCATCGGGCTGGCTCTTACCACAGGGCTGTATCCCAAGGAGTCATCGAAACTGGCGACGGCTTTTAAGCAGATTTACCGTCGAACCCGTTGGTCGGGGGCAATCCTCGTTACTGCTATTGCATTGTACTTGGTTAACTTCCTGGCTTCCCCAGCTCAAGCCCAGTTTTTGAATCAAACCGAAAGCTGGATGACTGAGGTATTTCCCCAAGCATCTGAAATTGCTCCACTGATTTTTAATGCTGTGCGGTTGGTCATTGTCCTGTTCGTTATTTTTAAAGCCTATCAGGCTGTACAGGCGGGAAGAAATGATGAAGAGTGGCAGTCCTTAGTCAAAGTCCCCCTGACTATCCTTGTTTTGGTCTCCATCACCGATATCACAGTCGGCTTCATTACGGGTGGCGGTGGTGGTAACACTTGAGCGACCAGAAGTTTCGCAAGGTTAACGAAAACTTGGGGAAGCAGCCGGGAATTGGTCCGTTTCCGGCTGAACAAATCATTCCTTGGTCGTTAATCGGTGGTGGCAGTCTTTACATTTGTCGGGCCTTGCAGTTTTCGTGGGTGTGGACGGGAGTAATTACACTTTGGGGCATCTCAACCTGGTGGGTGATTACAGGCAGTAAGCCCTGGCGGTTCTTGGCAAAGTTTGTAGGAACACCCGATTGGGTGAGGGGTTACGGGCGATATCGGAGGATTTTGGGTCATGCAGAAGACGAAACTAGAAAGCCCAAGTAAGCAAAAGATTGGCAGCAAGCGCTTTGACGATGGTGTCACTAAGCGCAAAGGGACTCCGGTTGAGGATTTTTTCCACCTCAGTACAATGCTCCGAATTGAGTTAGATTCACGCCGTATTGGCGCTTATGTTCTTCGCAAAGGGGAAAACAACTTCAAGATTCAGTTTGGCTTTGAGTGCCGGGGTATCCATTCAGCATTAAGAACTGACCAAATTGACCCCATCTTTGATGCGCTTGAATCTGGACTTAAGGACTTCCCAGAGGCAGAACAACTGACTATCCACATGGGCAGTTTTACCTCCGATATGGAACGCCAGCAGCAGCTAGCCTCACTGATCAAAACGGCTCCCTCACCTGAATTGCAGTTTCTTGTCATGGGCGAACGCGCTCGTGTTAAGGAACTTACTCAAGCAGGGATTCGTAAGCCAAAAACTCTGATGCTCTATGTTACCTACACCGTTGAACCGGATGTTGAGTCGGGTGACTACGTTGAGAAGATGTTAGGGCGTGGGGAACGTTTATGGAAGTCTTTCACCGGAGAATTAGCAAAGCTCCAATTCACCCGAATTGAACGGCTCCTGGCTCAAGCCTATACCGATGGCTTCGGGCGCTGGGAGATGATGCTTTCTAACAAGGTGGGACTGGATATCAGACCCCTTACCGATGTTGAACTGTGGCAGATTTTATGGCGACGGTTCAACAATTCCCCTCCCATTGAAGTCCCACAAACTCTAATCCTAGGAGCTGAGGGACTCAGTGAAGAAGTTCATTCTGATTTATCCCCAGTCACTCTTCTGTTGGCTGACTCTGTACCTGTTGCTGACCGCCACTGGGTAAACATCAAAGATAAGTATGTCGGTGTATTAACCTTTGTTGACAAACCAGCAGGATGGCTCGATAAAAACACTCAGATGCGTTACCTCTGGGAAGTCTTAGCTCGTGATGCTATCTACGATACCGAGATTTACTGCCAGCTGACCCGAGCTAACGAGGCGATGGTTAAGACTAATATGCAGCGGCTTACCAAGCAGGCTATCACCACATCAACCGTGGCATCGAAGGGAGGCACGATTGATGTCAAAGCGGGCCTTAATCTCAAGAAAGGTGTGGAAGCCCAGGAGGCGCTTTACGAAGGTTCCGTTCCCTTCCACACCGCTGTTGTCTTCCTCGTCCATCGCGACACCCGTGCTGAATTAGATGATGCAATCCGGTTTATCAGCTCATTGTTTCTGCGTCCAGCGTGGGTGGCTCCTGAACAGGAATATCCCTGGCTCGTCTGGACACAAACTCTTCCCATCTGTTGGGAACGACTCCTGGCTCGTCCCTTCAATCGCCGACAAGTTTACCTGAGTAGTGAAGTGATTGGCTTGCTGCCACTCATCAAACCACGGGCGATTGATAAAACTGGCTTGGAATTGATTGCCGCTGAAGGTGGGACTCCCCTATTCATCGACTTTTGTACCAAACATCGTAACCTCTGCTTGTTTGGCACAACCCGCAGTGGGAAATCTGTGATTGCGTCAGGTTTGCTCACCCAGGCACTGGCTCATGGGATGCCGGTGGTAGCAATGGATTATCCCAAGCCGGATGGTACGTCCACCTTTACCGATTACACCCAGTTTATGGGCGAACGTGGTGCATACTTCAATGTTTCATCAGAAAGCTCAAATCTGTTTGAAATCCCCAATCTGAGTAACCTCTCCCCTGAATTACAACGGGATAGGTTTGAAGACTACAAAGACTTCCTGGTTTCAGCACTGATGACAATGGTGATTGGCTCCAAGGTGGATAGTGAAAAAGCCCTCGCCGATATGGTGCGGTCAATCCTAACTTTAGCGATTGATGCTTTCTATAAGGATGACCTAATACGCGATCGCTATGCACAAGCTTTCACCGATGGATTTGGTTCGACGGCATGGTCATCAATGCCAACCTTAAATGATTTTATCGGTTATTGCTCCTATGAGCGGCTGCGGATGGATGGGGTATCGGAAGATGTGAAAGCCGCCATGAATCGCGTTAAGGTGCGACTTAACTTCTGGCTGACGAGTCGGATTGGTAAGAGTATTAGTAAACCCTCTACCTTTCGCACCGATGCCCAGCTGCTCATCTTTGCTTTAGCCAATCTGAGTAACGACGAAGATGCTGCAATTCTCAGCCTTAGTGCTTACTCGGCAGCACTACGCAGAGCATTAGCCTCACCAGCATCAGTGTTCTTTATCGACGAGAGTCCCATTCTCTTTGAATATGATGCCATTAGTTTGTTGGTTGCAAGGCTATGTGCCAACGGTGCTAAGGCGGGTGTCAGGGTAATCCTGAGCGCTCAAGACCCCGATAGTATCGCTAAATCCCCCGGTGGTACAAAGATTTTCCAAAACATGACTACTCAGCTGATTGGACGCATTCAACCAACAGCGGTAGATAGCTTTGTTGACATTCT
>DATNQP010000613.1:0-5113 GCA_036703965.1 Leptolyngbyaceae cyanobacterium | reverse complement strand
AGTTGGCTTCCTTGGGTTGCAGATTGGTTTTGATAGCCTGTTTGTCATCTATACCGTAGTTTGGGCAACGTCCTACTACATCTACAACCTGCTCGGTGTGGCTGATGCAACAGGCTTCCTAGTCTACCTAATTCGCTACCTGGTTATAGCGATTGATTCTCTGTGGAATCCTCTGGAAATTACTAGTATCTGGATTTACCGCGTCACGGTGGTGATTACGTTAGTCTGGCTCCATCGCCTACACGCCAGTCTGAGAACTACCTTTAGTGGATACCCAATCCAACCCTGGGGAGCAGTTGCCCGCTTTATCATCCCTTTTTATAGTCTTTGGGGCATCTGGAATATATTTGCAACGCTTGCCAACCGGCTTGAGTCGCAGCAGGGAGATTTACTACGTTTCGGCACATCCCTGAGGCGCTGGTTGCTGTGGTTTTACCTCTCAATGATTGGCTCAAATCTATTGAACCAAATTTACTTGTTTCAGTATAGAAGAGCTTTAGTAGAAAACTTCTCGCCCTGGTTTTTTGTCGCCAAGAACGGTGCAGCTTTGTTGTTCGCGATTGTTTGGCTGCAAATAGTCCGCCTGAGTAACAAGGCGATCGCGAATTTGATGGCAAGAGGTAGCCCAACCTAATCCGCGTCATGCAAGTTTGGGAAACTGGCTCGACTATAGGATAAAGGCTGTATAGTTCAGCTGAGATTGGTTACTCTTGTAACCATATCTAAGCGAAAATGAAGGACTTATCAGGCATAAGCCGGTCTGTTGCAATATTTGACTATCATTTTAGCTAACTATCTCTGTCTCATTTCCAACCGGATCGGCAGCTTATGGTAAAGCAGTCCCAAGACAACGTTGAACACAGGCAACTTGATACGGAACAACGAACTGATGCTTTTTTTCACTCACTAAGCGCTTGCTGTCCAGTTGGCATTTTTACGACCGATACAGACGGTCAGTGTACCTATATCAACCCGCTATTTTATTCCCTTTATGGTTTCTCTACTGAAGAGAGTTTAGGAAAACGCTGGACACAGTTTGTTCATTCAGATGATAGCGACTCTGTGTTAACCAGATGGTTCGCTCATACCCAACACGGCACCGAGTTTTCTCACCCGTGTCGCTTCCAGACGCAACAAGGAGCGATCCGGTGGGTTTATGTGCGATCGGCTCCACTGTTGGAGGATGGGGGCAACCTGATTGGCTACGTTAACACGGTGGAGGACATCACCGAGTACAAGCAAGCAGAGGAAACCATTTCAGCCCTCAACCGAGACTTACAAAACCGAGTCAACGAACTACAGACGTTATTCGATGTTGTCCCTATTGGAATTCTCATCACTAACGATCTAGAGTTCAGATACATTAAGGCAAATCCTGCCTTTGCCAAAATTTTGGGTGTGTCGCCTGAAGCAAACGCCTCCAGCACTCCACCCAACCTCAGTTCACGCCCTTCGTACAAAGTTTTGCGTAATGGTAAGGAAATAACACCCGATGAAACACCTTTCCGATATGCGGCTACTCATGGTGTCACCTTGGAAGGAGTGGAGGTTGACATTGTGCGTGGTGATGGCGCGGTGTTTAATTTATATGGCTATGCTGCCCCCTTATTGGATGAGCAGGGTAATAGTCGAGGGGCTGTCGGTGCCTTTCTGGACATTAGCGATCGCAAGCAAGCTGAGGAAGCCCTACGTCTGAGTCAGGAGCGTTACCGCTCATTAGCAGAATCCCTACCACAACTTTTATGTATGGCTGGTGTGGATGGGATGACCCATTACTGCAATCAAAGCTGGATAAACTACACTGGGTTAACCCTAGAGCAAACTCAGGATACAGAGTGGCAACAAGCCATCCATCCTGACGATCTGCCCTTAGCGATTGAGCGATGGACACAGGCGCGAGAAACGGGTAATCCCTACTCTATTGAATTGCGGGTAAGACGAGTTGATGGAGTCTACCGCTGGCACTTGAGCAGAATTGTTCCAATCACAGCAGAAGAAGACAGGATTGTTGGTTGGTTAGGAACGGCAACAGATATTGATGACCAAAAACACACCGAGCAACAAGAGCGTTTTCTTGCTAAAGCTTCGCAAACCTTTGCAGCGGCAAGTTTGGATTTACAGACTGTGTTGGATACCATCACGCAGCTTGTCAGTGAATTTACAAGTGATGTGTGCGTCCTGAGCCTGCTTTCGGAAGATGAACAATGGCTCGATCCGGTTTCCTGTTACCATGTTGACCCAGAGAAACGAGAATTTGTCAGCGAACTGCTGAAAAATTATCCTCGCCGTGCCGATGAGGGGATTGGGGGGCGAGTAATGCAGACGGGAGAGCCACTGCTGATGCCAGTGACATCCGAGGAGGAGTTGCGTGCCGCCATTAAACCAGAGTACCAGGTTTACTTGGAGCGCTTCCGGGTTTACAGTGCGTTGCTTGTGCCGCTGAAGGTGCGAGGACAAGCGATTGGAGTATTGAGCCTGACTCGCAATCATCCCGGAGAACCCCACAACACCGATGACCAGAGTTTATTTCAAGATTTGGCAGACCGGGCGGCGATGGCGATCGCAAATGCCCAACTCTATCAACAGGCTCAACAGGCACGTCAGCAGGCGGAGCAAACGGCTGATCGTACCGCTCGTCTTCAGGCGGTTACGGCGGCTCTCTCTGAGTCTCTCACTCCCACTCAAGTGGCTGAAGTGATTGTGGAACAGAGCATTGCTGTACTGAATGCCTCCTCCGCTATGGTAGTGATTGTCACTGAAAGTGGCACTGAACTTGAAATCGTACACCACGTTGGATACCAGCAGGATTTAACTGAACAGTGGCGTCGCTTTCCAATTACTACACCAGTACCACTGGCAGAAGCTGTACGAACTGGAGAACCGATTTGGGAAGAGTGCACCCAAGAGCGAATTGATCGCTATCCTCACTTGGCTGATGTCTATGCAAGGTATAACTATGCGGCTTGGATTTCGCTACCCCTAATCGTTGAAGGTCGGGCAATTGGAGGAATATCTCTCAACTTTACTGAATTCTCACCCTTGAATGAGGATGACCGTGCGTTCATGCTGGCACTCGCTCAGCAGTGCGCTCAAGCGATCGCTCGTGCCCAACTCTATGAGGCAGAACAACGAGCTAGAGCAGATGCCGAAGCCGCCAACCGCATCAAGGATGAGTTTTTGGCTGTACTATCTCATGAATTGCGATCGCCCCTCAATCCCATCCTGGGCTGGACGAGACTGCTGAGAACTCGCAAATTTGACGAGCAGGCTACCAACCGTGCCTTAGAAACCATTGAACGCAATGCTTTGTTGCAGACGCAATTGATTGAAGACTTGTTGGATGTCTCCCGTATCCTACGCGGCAAGATGATTCTAAATGTTGCTCCAGTCAATCTAGCAACGACGATTGAAGCCGCTTTGGAAACGGTGCAGTTAGCTGCCGAAGCAAAAGGCATTCAAATTCAAACCATCTTTCCCCCAAACGTGGGACTCGTTTCAGGGGACTTGACTCGCCTTCAGCAAGTTATTTGGAACTTGCTTTCCAACGCCGTCAAATTCACACCAAAAGGGGGAGGGGTGGAAGTCCGCATCGAACAAAATGCCTCTTATGCTCAGATCGTCGTCACCGATACAGGCAAAGGCATTGCTCCGGAATTTCTGCCCTACGTGTTCGATTACTTTAGGCAGGAAGATGGCAAAACCACCCGACAGTTTGGCGGACTGGGTTTGGGATTAGCGATCGTGCGCCATTTTGTCGAACTGCATGGTGGAACCGTTCAAGCCTCCAGTCTAGGCGAGGGAAAGGGGGCAACGTTCACGGTCAACTTGCCACTTTCCAGGAATGATCACGAAACGATAAACGATGAAACGAACCTCGATTCCTCATCTCTCATCCTTCATCCTGTGCTCGATGGGTTGCGAATTTTAGTGGTAGACGATGAAGCCGATATGCGAGAGTTAGTGGCGACGATTGTCGAACAGTACACAAGACAGGTGAAAGTCACCGCATCAGCAGCAGAAGCATTAACCGTTTTAGAGCAATTTAAGCCCGATGTGTTGATTAGCGATATCGGTATGCCAGATATGGATGGCTACATGCTAATGCAGCAGGTAAGACGGTTACCACCAGAACAGCGAGGACTGATTCGGGCGATCGCGTTGACTGCTTATGCTGGCGAAATCAATCAACAGCAGGCGCTTGCTGCGGGATTCCAGATGCATCTCTCGAAACCCGTTGAACCGGCTGAGTTACTCAAGGCAATTGTCAACTTGGTCATTCATCAATGAAGATTTAGATTTTAGCTAATGCGTGAAGTACAGCAGAAAAACCTAACCCCCAACCCCTTCCCACCTCTCCCTAGCCCTCTCCTTTTAGGAGAGGGAAAAGGAATAATGTTTTTAGCTGGAAGGGGAGTAAGAATCAAAGCCTCACAAAGAGAGTAGGAGAGAGGTTTACCAGAGAGGTCAAAGTGTACCGCATCCAACCGAGAACCGCTATAAATAAAGGTCACTAAGCCTTTAATTTTTTGCCGGAACCTTGTAGAGACATTGCATGCAACGTCTCTACACCGATTGGGTGTAAAAAGGAGGTTTTTAAATCGGATTTGGGATTAGATGTAAACCGCTTAGTCAGATAAATTGGTGTCCCTTAAACATTAATTAAAAGAATGTGGTGCTTGGAGTCAAAGGCAATCTGCCCTTGTTGCTGGAACTTGCTTAGCAGTCGGGTGATTGTTACTCGGGTAGTGCAGCAGGCGTCAGCAAGGTCCTGATGAGTGAGGCGAACACTCAAACGAGTCCCTTGGGGTATTTTGTGACCATATTCCTGTTTCAAAAACATCAAGAAATGGTATAATCGCTCTTTAACTTGTCGCTTTCCAGAAATCGCTAAAAGAGCTTCAGTCTGCTGTAACCGCTTACTGATTTGAGGTAAAAGAGCTTGAGTGAGGCGAGGGGAAGCAGCGATTTCAGTGAGGGAAATGGAAACTAAGTCCACATTTTCTGAGAGGGCGATCGCTTGATAGGTCGGTAGGGAAGTCATACTAGAACCAAAAGGTATGGAAGAGCTTGCCAACCCCACAAGTACCTCATCGCCAGTTTCACTCATTGTAGT
>DATNQP010000612.1:0-6907 GCA_036703965.1 Leptolyngbyaceae cyanobacterium | reverse complement strand
TTGTTGAGGCTTTGTGCGACATCAGGATGGTCATCAGAGAATAGGCGTTTACTCATCGCCAAAGCTTCCTGGTACAAGGGTTCTGCTTGGGCTAACTTTCCCTGTGAGTTGTAGAGTCGTGCCAAATTGTTGAGGTTGGTGGCGACAGATGGATGGTCATCAGGGAACAGGCATTTACTCATCGCCAAAGCTTCCTGGTACAAGGGTTCTGCTTGGGGTAACTTTCCCTGTGAGTCGTAGAGTGCTGCTAAATTGTTGAGGCTGGTGGCGACAGATGGATGGTTATTAGGGAACAGGCGTTTTCTCATCGCCAAAGCTTCCTGGTACAAGGGTTCTGCTTGGGCTAACCTTCCCTGTGAGTCGTAGAGTCGTGCCAAATTGTTGAGGTTGGTGGCGACAGATGGATGGTCATCAGGGAACAGGCATTTACTCATCGCCAAAGCTTCCTGGTACAAGGGTTCTGCTTGGGCTAACCTTCCCTGTGAGTCGTAGAGTGCTGCTAAATTATTCAGGCTTTGTGCAACATCGGGATGGTCATCAGGGAACAGGCGTTTTCTCATCGCCAGCGCTTCCTGCAACAAGGGTTCTGCTTGGGGTAACTTTCCCTGTGAGTCGTAGAGTGCTGCTAAATTATTCAGGCTTTGTGCAACATCGGGATGGTCATCAGGGAACAGGCGTTTTCTCATCGCCAACGCTTCCTCGTACAAGGGTTCAGCTTGGGCTAATCTTCCCTGCAATCGGTAGAAAAATCCCAAATTGTTAAGGCTGGTGGCGACAGCGGGATGGTCAGTGGGCAACAGGCGTTTTCTCATCGCCAACGCTTCCTCGTACAGGCGTTCGGCTTGGACTAACCTTCCTTGAGATTCGTAGAGACGTGCCAAATTATTCAAGCTAGTGGCAGTATTAGGATGCTCTTCTCCCCAAATTTGTCGCGCTAACGTCAATGCTGCCTCAGCCAAACTAACTGCTTGAGCGTACTGACCCTCACGATCAAGTTGAACAACGCTCTGGCTTAACTGCTCCCAGGCAGGTTCTCCGATCGCTTCCGCCAACTGTAAGGCAAAACCTAGCAACCAGTCAGCATTTGGATCTCCCTCCTCTGCCATCATCGCCGCTACCTGCACCATCACCCTCACCAACCCCTCATCCACGAGGATTGAGTGACGCGGCAAAATCTCTTCTTCCTCCCCACTAGGGCAACTCAGCAGTTCTTGAATTAAACTCCAATAATCCTGAAATCGTTGTTCATCCATAATCTAATCCAGGGAAACCAATCCGAAATCTAAAATCCTTGCATCCAAAATCGATTAAGCAGTTACCCTGTATGCCATGCGGAGAACTTGACAATCATGGGCTAGATTCAGATACGCCAATAAACCCGTCAAATGCCCTTCCCGCAATTGCAACAACGGTTCACCGGGTTTAGGCAACCAGTCCAGCCTTGGCACGTCCTTCGTAAGCACCGCCACTATTTCCTCCTGCCCCGGACTGCCAGTTAATTTAAAATACTTGTGGCGCGAACCCGCTTGCGGTAATCTCACCCGTCCCCCAGGATGTCGCGCTTGGGGCGCAAACCCCGACGGACACAAGCACCACATTTTGCCGGACGTACCTTTCTCCAACAGCAGTAAGTACCCAGCACTATCAAGATTGACCTCAAACCGAATCTCACTGTCTAAGCGAAAAGAGAAAGAGTCTTCCTCCGTCATTTCCGCCTTTCCCATGTCCAGATTTGGCAAGGATTCAAGCAAAACTGGCTTCAGTTTGTCCGTAGACGTTGCCGTTTCCCAGAGTTCCTGCCAAAGTTGGTCACAGGTTAAGGGAATTAAGTGGCGCTGTTTTAGCCATTCCGGATAGAGGACTTCCCGAAACCAGCGCTTGGCAATCTTCCACCTGCCTTTCGTGACTCCCTGGTAGTCGCACCCCTCAGCCTCAAACTTGTCACAAATCACCTTTAAGCGATCGCGCAGTATAGTAGCAGGATTAGCACCATCGCTGGTTCCCTCTATCAACTCCGTCTGAAGATACTCCGCGATATCTTTATCTAAAGAATCGGTATTTTTTTCGCGAAAGCGTTCCAGAAATACCAACCAAGTCTTGCCGGAGAAACCAAAGCGAGTTGCGATCGCTTTGAGGAACTCTTCCTCATGCTCTTCATAGTTTGGTAAGTTCATAATCTATACATTAGGTGAAGGTTTAAAGCCAATTATAAATAGGAAAATTATAGCTTTCAATCAACTATCTACTAACTTCTACATAGTTCTATTTACATCTATAAAAACCAGATCCTAGACAGATTTACCAGAACAATTTCATTTTTTTTGTAATTGCATACTTGTAGGGGCACGACAATGTCTGCTCCTACCCGATAACTATATATTTCACTCTTATACCAATTTCCTCAAGGCTTGCTACAGATACTTTCTTGCTCCCCCCTTGGCAAGAGGGGTTGGGGGGGACAAAGTGTAGCGTCTGAAAAGGAAATTGATATTACTAAGGAGGTTAGGAATGTAAAAAATACACTTTTAAAAATGATAAATCTACTAATATATATTTTTATAGGAGCGAATAATCGGTTAATTAACCTCTATTTAGATCTACTTTTATCAACACTAAAATTAACTAACCAAGACTACCTTATATACATAAATCAATTCTCCAGAACGGAGCAATCCATGAAATCGACACAAGAGCAAATTATTCTAGTGCCTGGCAATCAAACCCACCCCTCTATAACCGACTACCCTGGATTTGGACTATTAAGTCCAACCATCCTGCTCAATGGTGGAATTACAGTAGTCGCAATCATTGCGATGGGTTACTATTGCAAAACCCTTCTCAAGTCAATTGCTGACTTGCTAGAAGTCTGGAACAAGAAACGTAACTAATCTAATAGCAGAATTAAGCAAAAAAATTGGGGATGTTGACTCGAACAACATCCCCTCTTTCTACTTCAAAACCTCACAGTGCTTGCGCTCTCAGCCACGCAACCGGCAAAGTCAGCAGCTTCTGGGGCTTCGGAACATAGGCTCTTTGGCTAAAGACATCGTACTGGTTGCGTTCAATAACATCGAGAATTCCCTGATAGAGCATCAATGCCGCCCAGACGGGCCAACGGGAATCGGGACACAGTCCCCTGATGCCGCTTTCTGCCTGGGTATAAAACTTACGCGCCCGTTGAATTTGGAAGCGCATTAGTTCGCGCCAACGGTCATCAACAACGCCATTGAACAAGTCTTCCTCTGTGTAGTCAAACAGTGCCAGTTCTTCTAGAGGAAGGTAAACACGACCTCGCTGGGCGTCTTCCCCAACATCTCGGAGGATATTTGTCAACTGATTGGCGATTCCTAAAGCGATCGCTTCTTCTACTGGATTATTGCCGTCTAGCTGACGTTCCCAGGGAGCTTTGCTACTAGAGTCATTAAAACCCAGCACAGGGCTAGTCATTAACCCTACCGTTCCAGCTACCCGGTAACAGTAGACTTTTAGTTCCTCAAATGTCTCATAGCGACTGCGGTACAAATCCATCCGTTGACCGGCAATCATATCCCGAAAGGGCTGAATATCCATCGGGAAGCGTTGCAGTGTATCAACCAAGGCGACATCGGGGTCATCGAGCGGCTGTCCTGCAAAGACGGATTCCAGTTGCTGTTCCCACCGAGCCAGTGTCTCAGGTGTCGTCAAGCGGGACTGGGGACCATCTACCAATTCGTCAGTTCGCCGACACCAAACGTATATCGCCCAAATAGCTCGACGTTTTTCCTCTGGCATCAGTAGCGTGCCTAGATAAAACGTCTTGGAGTACTTTTCCGTGATCTGACGGCAGAATTCGTAAGCGTCCGACCGGGAGGCCAGCGTTCTCATGCGCGGGGAGTTAGGCAGTTGGAGCATTCGTAGCAGGTGGGAAGCTAGGGACTAGGGGCTAGGGGCTAGGGACGAGGGATTAGGAATTAGGGGATAGAGTTAAGGGAACTTCTGACTCCTGACTCCTGGTTCCTGACTCCTGGTTCCTGACTCCTGACTCCTGACTCCTTGCAATAGCCTGCGCTGTCAGCTTACCAGAAAGTACGGCACCCTCCATACTCGCTAAGTAACGTTGCATTGTGTAATCACCAGTCAAATAGAAATTAGTAATCGGCGTTTCTTGAGAGGGGCGGTGCTGTTGGCGTCCAGGTGTTGCTTTATAGACAGAACGCGGAGTCTTGACAATATGAAACTTCAGCAGTTTTGCTGGGTTATCCCCGCCAAAGTCGTCTGGAAAGAGTTTTTCCAATTCTGCAACTGTGGCATTTACAATTTCCGACTCGGATTTTGAAATCCAATCTTTTGCCGGTGCCAGCACCAGTTCCAGCATTGAGCGGTCAGGGTTGGCATATTCTCGACAGGTGTTGCTCATGTCGGCATAGACACTGAGCAAAGGCGATCGCGAAAATAGTAGATGGTCAATATCAGTCAGCTTACGGTCAAACCATAGATGCACGTTGATTACCGGAACCCCTTCTAACCCATTCAGCTGCTTGAAGAAATCCATTTCTTTCCAGACAGGGGGCAGCATTACTTTCAAAGGGTCTACCGGCATGGCTGATACATACAGATCCGCTGTGAGTACTTCATCTGCGGCTCCATTCCCGCCACGAATCAGAAACCCGCGCACGGAGCCATCCGAGTTGAGCAAAAATTCCTTAATGGGTGCATTCAATCGCACTTCACCACCTCGTTCGGTGATGTAATCTACCATCGGTTGGCAGAGTCGCTCTGTGGGGGCACCATCCAGGAATGCCATCTTGGAACCATTCTTTTCCTGGAGGAAGCGATTGAGAGCTGTAAGAATCACTGTCGCCGAAATCTCATCCGGGTCAATAAAGTTCAGTGCCTTGGACATCGCGATGAAGACTTCCTTCTCCACTCGCGGCGGCACATTTTGTCGCTTTAGCCACTCTGCAAAGGAGTATTTGTCCATCTCCTCAACGTACTTCTGTCCATTAATAATGGCCGGAATCAGACCCAGACCGAAGCGAATCTTCTCCCGCCAAGTCAGCATATCGTTGTTGCGCAGAATTGCCACGATGCCATTGATGGGAGCCGGTAAATCTGGAAAGTCAAACCGGGAGTAAGTACCAGGAGTCTCTGGCTGATTGAAAATCATCGTGTGTTCTTTCCACTGCAACCGGTCTTCAATGTCCAGCTCTTTAAATAGTTGCAGCATATTCGGATAGGCACCAAAGAAGATGTGTAAACCGGTTTCGTACCAGTCTCCGTCTTCGTCTTTCCAAGCGGCAACTTTTCCCCCTAAGACATCCCTGCTTTCTAGGACGATTGGGGTGTGACCCGCGTCTATAAGGTATTTGGCGCAGGACAGTCCTGCTAGACCTGCTCCAGCGATCGCAACTCGCATTTGATGGTACTACTCTTTATTAAGTGCTAATAGTGTCCTCTCGACCTCATTATACTTTGCATTCCGTTACATTTCTAAGCTAAATCGAAGGTTAGAATTCAGGAATCTCTCAACCAGGATTTAGGAGCAGAAAAAAGCTTGTAACCTTGCTATGGCTATTGAATTCGAGTTCTCGTGCGAACTTCTGGCTTCTGAAGAGAGCTAATTACAAGAGCCTACTGGCAATTTAATATTTTCTTAGTTAAGATGTATGGTCTGCTGAGAACATCAGTAAGTTGGTCTGCGGAAGGCTTGAGAGCGGTTCTTGAAAAGAAAGTATTGATTGCAGAACCAATTGCCAAGGTGCAATTGTCTAGCTTTCTGTAAAACATTATGCGTTTGCAGCCAGCGTTCTTAGGAGCGCGACAGGAGTGAAGCGTCTGCATAACAGATTGGCTTACCCTAACCGAAAAGTTGTTGGGCAAACTCCTCCAGGAGAATCGTGTTGCATTTAAATTTGACTCCCGGAGAAACTTTTTAGGGTTTCCGGAGTTGCTTAGCCTTGGGGTGCTTTATCTATCAATTAGTAAGCTCTTAGCGATTAAGCATCCACTTGCGAGGCTAGCCATGGAAGATATTAACACTAGAGGATCTACTACAGAAACGATCACGAAAAAAGTGATCCAGCCCCATCTGGTTATCCAGGCACTGGCATTCACAGGTATTTTGTACTTCAGCGTTGGTCAGACAGCGCCAAACACAACAGAGGCGATTAACGCATCTGTTCAGACAAGCACTACTTTATCAGCATCTGTTAGTAATTCAGTATTACTGCATGCCTCAAAGCAGTCGGGGTTGCCCACCTCTGCCCTCCAAATTGTTCAGTCCCAACAGCAAACTTGGTCAGATAGCTGCTTAGGAGTGAATGACTCTGGGGTTTTGTGTAGCCAAATGCTAGTCCCCGGTTGGCAAGTTGCTGTCGCCAGTGGGCAACAACGCTGGATTTATCGCACGAACGCATCAGGCTCAGTGATCAAGAGAGAACGCGGTAGCTAAAATATTGATTTAGTATGGCTTGTGGTCAAAAGAAGCAGGGGAGAAGGGGGCATTCCCCCTGCCTCTTTGTTGACCACATAAGTACGCGGCGCATGGGACTGCCTTTCGTAAGGGAGGCAAAAAATGATTGCTGGTACTTTGCTATGCCAAATACTTCAATACCGAAAATGTCATTGCTATGATGAGAGCTTATTTCAATTACCGAGTTCGAGATCACCCGACTTCGGTAATCCTTCGTGCATTCTACTGGAGTCCTTATGCAAGAGCCGAAAGCCTTATCCAAGGTGAAGCATATTGTTTTAACCTCTCATCCGGGTCGTACAGGCGAGAAACCCATACCTATTCATTGGGGAGAAAGTGACCCTCTCAAACGAGGACCGATTGTTGGAACATTAATAACCCCAGCTCACCGCAATGTAATTGGTACCCACTCTGGTTCTTATTCTATTTATAGGGCTTTAGCGGTTGCGAGTGGAT
>DATNQP010000611.1:0-3392 GCA_036703965.1 Leptolyngbyaceae cyanobacterium | reverse complement strand
GGTTGGTCTTGTATCCGTTGGATGCTGCTAGTCCACTCTCCAATTTTGTTTTGTGCTTGCCGATAAAGGATGCGACCTGGGGCAATGCGGCTGGCTTCTTGAATCGCTTCTTGCAAAGAGGCAACACCACCAAAACTAGCAATTTGTGTGGCACGGTCGAGATAGGGCTGGTCTTCTATCGTCTCAACTTGACGAGTCCAGCGTCCGACCTGGGAGCGTGCTTCCTGATAGCGGGGATTGCCACTGGGAATTTGCTGTGCTTCGGCGATTGCCGTCTTTAAGTCATCGGTCAGACCTGAATTGGCAAACGTCTGCGCCCGTTCCAGCCGACCAACATCTTCAATTTCTCGCTGCCAACGGTTAATTAATTGCTGCCCTTGATCGTATAGAGGACGCTCTGCCCCCAGCTTTTGGGCAGTTGCGATCGCGTCTTCCAAATCCGGAATTGTTCCTGATTGAGCGCGAGACATGGCATTCCCTAGGTCAATCAAGTCGGATTTCACCTCTGGTAATTTGACGCTGGCGGGAAGGTTATTCGCAATTTCGAGGACACCTTTCCAGTTACGTCGCTCCAGCCGGTTCTGTGCCAGCTTCAGCAGCTTGTTACCACACTCGGCAATCAAATCCTGAGCCTCTTTATAGGCATAGCTGCTAGGAGAGATTTGCTCTGCTTGCTTAATCGCTGCCAAGATATCGGCTACTGTGCCGCTTTTACTCAGCTGGTACGCTTTATCCAGTTTCGCGCTGGCTTCCCGTCCCAGTTGAATCTCATTAACAAGTTGGTCGTACTTGGTAGTTGCCCAGTACTTGTTGTCCACATAGGTCAGCTGTACTGCTTCTCTAAACGCTTGGTTCCAGTTTGATTGCCTTAGCTCCTGCTCAGCTTTTTCATAAAGTGCCTCTGCCTTGGACCAGATTGTTTGCCAACCCTCAATGTGCTGTTCTACCAACTTGTAGGCAGAGACACTAGCAGGAATTCGTCTAGCAATCGCGATCGCTTCACTCAACTGACCCGCCTGAAACTTTTCGTCCCCGATTTTCAAGATATCGAGTGACCACTCTTCGATATTACGATCAATTTCTGGGCGCAACGGATGGTCTTTTGGCAAACTATCAACCAGAGCGATCGCCTCTAGCAAGTTCTCGGCTGTCTGCTTGTTTGCCGCCACTTGTGCACAATAAAGGCGCATCGATGCCGAAGCCGTTGGCCAAAACGTCGCAGGGCAGTTCGGAACAGCTGGCAGCTTTAACAATAGCGCTACTGCCGTAAATCCCACTCCACCAGAAATCAGCACGATTAAAGCTGCCCAGAACTGCCAAGTCTTGGCAAAGCGTCGCCTAGGCTCCCGAGGCTCGTTTGAGGGGGGAGGTAAAGGAACTTCAGAGGTTGCCCAATCCTGAGGGGGTGAATGTCTTGATGGCGCAGCCTTAGCAATATTAGGAGCATCTGGCGCTCCTGAAGCCGGACGAACCACAGGACGCTTTGGAGCAGAGGCACTTCTCGTGCGTTGCCACCCCTTCAATTGACCTGATTTTGAAGACTTTGAATCAGGCCAACGATCAGGAATTTCTCGATTTCTAGTCATAACTCACACCACCACGCACTACGCCTGAGCCAGCGTGCTTTTTAGTACCCTCAGTAGTTGCAATCCTACCCCCCCTAGCCCGAAAAAGCTACCTACTGCCTTAAGGCATTGTTCTGTACTGACTACCATCTACCGATGTCAAAAATCTGAGTAGCAACAAGGCTTTAATCTCTAGGAAGTCTCAATGAGGAGCTAGGGGCATAGAACTTTCCCAAGCAAGATTAAAATATTTCTACCAATTGCCCTTAAGGATTGTACCAGCTTGGGGTAGTCTCCTTACCTCTATCCCCTCCCTAATTGCCAGTCTCCAGTCCTGGTTTTTCAAACAGACTCGGATCGCAAATCCTCAATCAACTGAGCTAATTCTGATGAACTAGCCTGGTAAACTTCCCCGCAAAAATGGCAAGTTGCTTCGGCTCCATCATCTTTTTCAATCATATCCTGAAGCTCTGCTTCCCCAAGCATCTTCAAAGCCCCCAAAACGCGATCAAAAGAGCAACCACAATGAAAACGCAGGAGCTGAACTTCTGGAAGAATGACTAAATCCATATCCCCCAGTATTTGTTCAAAAATCTCTGGCAGCGTCTTGCCTGCCTGCAACAGGGGTGTAAATCCCGACAGCTTAGCGACACGAGATTCCAAAGTTTGCACTAGGGCTTCGTCTCTGGCTGCCTTGGGCATAACTTGGATCAATATACCCCCTGCTGCCGTTACACCTTCTGCCCCAACAAATACACCGACTACCAAAGCCGACGGCGTTTGTTCAGAAGTCAGCAGGTAGTGAGCGATGTCATCACCAATTTCACCCGAAATTAGCTCAACTGTACTGGAATAGGGGTAGCCATATCCAACGTCCCGGACAACGTAAAGATAGCCATCGTGACCCACCGCACCGCCAACATCGAGTTTGCCTCGTTCATTTGGTGGCAATTCAACAGTGGGGTTGTCTACGTAACCCCGTACAGTCCCGTCTAATCCAGCATCAATGAGAATTCCACCGAGGGGACCCTTGCCTTTAACACGAATATTAACCCTAGAACCCTCTCGCTTCATACTAGAAGCCAGCAACAGACCCGAGGACATCGTGCGACCCAGTGCAGCAGTTGCCACATAGGAGAGCTTATGACGCTGTCGGGCTTCTTCGGTGAGGCGTGTTGTAATGACGCCGACTGCTCGAATGCCACCCTCCGCCGCTGTGGCGCGAATTAACTGATCAGCCATGAAAAACCTTACACTTCTTAACAGACTCAATTTTTATTGTAAGTGTGGCAACGGGGGTGGTGGTCAATCGTCAACTACCCCTACCTGCCTGGTAGGTCGGGTATTGGCTTCATCGTCCAGCATGAATAAATATCCCAGATATTGTCATTTATGCTAGGAGGTAGGCGGTGCATCGCGCTTCGCCAGAACTACTCTCCCTCGGATCTGGGTTTAAACCTACTTAAATATGCTAGGAACCTTTCAACAAAGTCATCTCCGCATTGAAGTGGAAGCCCCACAGAACGTCATCCATGATAGTCTGCTCAATTCCGAGCAATTGCGTCGGTGGCTGTGGCTCCAACGCTTTTCAGCCGGTCTGCCAGAACAGCTGCATCCAGGACTGACATTCACCACCTGGACGGGACCCGTGGCAGTTCAACACCAGGTGGAGATAGCCCAGTCTAATTGTTTACGCTTTCTGTTAAGTCAGGGAATTGACGGTTATCACGAGTGGTACTGGGGAGAAGGTTGGGTGCAGTCTCGCCTGGAAGGGGTATCTCTGTTGCCACTGAATCTTGGTCAAACCCTCAGTTTACTTCGGCTGCG
>DATNQP010000610.1:0-4290 GCA_036703965.1 Leptolyngbyaceae cyanobacterium | reverse complement strand
CAACAGAAAAGGTTTTGGGCTTCTGTCCTTTATTCGCAATTGTCATATCAACCACAATCCACTTATTTCCTCGATTGGGTTTAATCACTCCTTTTCCCTTATGTTCGCGGGTTCCGTTAACGGTAAATTGCACATCCAAGTTTTTATCTTTTATTGAAACTACCTCTCCAACCGCATGAATAGATTTTGAGAGGGGTTGAATTGAAGGCTTTAATGCAGTCTCTTGAGATGACGTATTACTTGAGCTTTGGGAAGAAGCACTTGTTGATTTAGAAGAGTCTTGCGGCGGCTCAGTGGAAGAACACCCCGCCATTAAGGCGAGTAAGGTGATGGTTGCAGTCCAGGCAGTGAGTTTTCGGATGCTCATTAAGACCCTAACATCTGTAACTTATATAAACTGGCATAGAGTCCATCCTGCTGTAACAGTTCTTCATGACTGCCCGACTCTACCAACTGTCCCCGCTTCAGCACGAGAATTCGGTCTACATTACGAATCGTTGAGAGCCGGTGGGCAATAATAATTGCAGTGCGTTTTTCCAGCAGCCGGTCTAGGGCTTCTTGAATTAGGGCTTCTGTACCGACATCCAAACTTGCTGTTGCTTCATCCAGCACCAAGATGCTGGGGTCACGAATCGCAGCACGGGCAAATGCTAATAATTGCTTCTGACCACCAGAGATATTAGTACCCCGCTCTCGCAAATGGGTATCGTAGCCTTGGGGTAGCTGTTCAATGAAACCAGCGACGTTAGTTATCTGCGCTGAAGCTTGAATTTCCTCAAAGGAGTAGGTTTCTCCCAATGTGATATTGCTCTTAACGTCTCCGGCAAAGAGAAAGCCGTCTTGAAGGATGACAGCCATGTAGCGCCGCAATTCTGCCTGGGGCAAATCGCGAATATCAATGCCATCAACGAAGATTCGTCCTTTTGTGGGTTCATATAGGCGGCAAAGAAGACGAATAATCGAACTCTTCCCAGCACCAGTGGGACCAACTAAGGCAACTTTTTCACCAGGATGAATGGTAAAGTTCAGGTCTTTAAGGACGTATTCATCTTCCTTGTAGCCAAACCAGACATGTTCAAAGCGAATTTCTCCAACTTGGGGATTGGCGATTAGCGATTGGCGAGTGGGAGAGTCTCTCTCTACTCCTAGTCGCCTTTTCCCAGTCACCTGTTCTGGGTCACGGATTTCAATCGGCTCATTCATAATGTCGCTGATCCGCTCAACTGCCGTGAACCCCGCTTGGAGCATAGTAAATTTTTCAGCAAAGCGGCGCAGGGGGTCAAATAGACGCTGGGCATAGAGGATAAATGCTGACAAGACACCAAGACTCAGGGCGTTTCCCAGGACAAGCCAACCACCCAGCCACAGCACAGCCGCGATCGCTACTAGAGCAACCCACTCTAATGTCGCCGAAACCGCTGAATCATAAAAGATCGTTTTGTCTACCTGAGTGATGTAGCGCCTGTTCACTTCGCGAAACATCTCAGCATTAAATTGTTCGCGGCGGAACAGCTGCACAACATTAATGCCAGTAATGTTTTCTTGCAGCATCGAGTTGAGGGCTGAAAGTTCTTCCCTAGCCTTGTAGTTCGCTTTGCGATACCGCTGCTGGAAGTAAATAATTAGACCTGTGACGGGCAAGAGCATTAGCACAAGCATCAACGCCAACTGCCATTGCTGGAAAAACATGGTGACGGCAACTACCACCATCAAGAGGATGTCACTGACAATCCCAACGGCACCTGTTGAAAAGACATCTCCCAGTGCTTCAACATCGCTGGTGAGTCGGGTAATCAACCGCCCTACGGGTGTGCGGTCAAAAAATCGCATCGCCAGGGAGGTGACATGGTCAAAGAGGTCATCGCGAATCTCCGCAGTCATTTGCTGCCCTACTTTCACCACCAGGTATCCCTGAAGAGCAACAAACACTAGTCGGATGACTATAGTCAGTAGCAGTAGACCGATGAGGATATTGAGTCCGTCCGACAACGAGCGACCTTCCAGAAAAAACCAGATTTGCTCTTCGGAGCGAATTAAGGAGACTGCCTGCCCGATGATTAAGGGTTGAATCGCACTTGCAATAGATAGTGGCACCAACAGAGCAATGGAAATAAATAACACCCGTCCGCTGCGACGGGCATAAGGCACCAGCCGCAGGAAGAGTCGCCAGTCGTTCTCGCGGGTTACTGAAGTGCGTCCGGAGGGCGATCGCTGATTTCGATTCGGCTCTGAGGACGGTGATAAGCTACTCATTTAAAACCGTAATTTTTCTAAAAAATAAAAAGTGCCAGCTTTCTCAATGTACCTCAGAAGTCTAAAATATGCTTTGATCTTGACAAATGAAAGGAGGTTTATAGAGTTTAAATCATTGAATTAAAATTTATTTCCACCTCCTTGCAAAAACTCAAATACTAGAATCTTATGCCTTTTTATCTAACTTACGTAAAGGAAAGACCAGTGGCTTTTCCCAATCACTGATTTTCATTTCCGTATTCTTCAAAAGCGTCTCGCCTTCGCCGGGAAATTTCACATTCACATCTAAAGGAGTGCCTATTTGAAAGTTGATCTTCACTTTGGCAGAGCGCAACTCCAGTGGCTCAAGGTAAAGTGCCCCCAAATCAAGTTCAGACCAATCAGTTAAGTCCCCTACCTCATAGGAGACACGGACATCTGAGGTGTCATGTTTTGAGCAAAGATCAACAATAATCGGCTTCTTTTGTTTGTTTTCCATACAATCAAGACTTGTCTTACGTTACAGGACAAGAACTATAGCAGTCCTATTTGATTTGTGAACAATAACGAACCACTCCAGGCGCTCCAGAACACAGAGAATAGAGAATTTCACAAATGATTTAGGATTGCTATACAAAGTCTACTAGACGGGATTATAGCCTTAGTCTAGAGTTTTACTATTCATTGTTAATGCTTGTAGCTGATCTACCCAGTTGTTGAGACCATCCGTGTTTAGGCGATAACTCAAGGGGTGAGCAATTAGCCGTGCTGTACTCTCAAAGAGTGTCTCAATCTCAACCAAACCATTCTCGTGTAAAGTACGACCTGTTGAAACTAAATCAACAATTGCCTCCGACATCCCTGTGATAGGACCCAGTTCCACAGAACCGTATAGTGGGACAATTTCCACTGGCAAATCCAGGTTGTTGAAGTATTCACGGGCACAATGAACAAACTTCGAGGCTACGCGACCGTGGGGTGGAAGTTCCATAGAACGTCGGTAAGGGCTGGAAGCACGTACTGCCACCGACATCCGACATTTGCCAAACTGTAAATCAGCTAAGTGAGCCACCTGAGAGGTCTTCTCCCGCAAGACATCGTAACCGACAATCCCCAACTGGGCTTGACCATATTCGACGTAAACTGGGACATCCTGGGCGCGTACTAGCAGGGCTTTAGCTATACCACTGGGGTCTGGAATCTGAAGTTGGCGGCTGGCTGAGTCGAGAAAAGCACTGAAGTCTAAGCCAACCGCTTTCAGCAGGCGGATGCTATCTTCTAAAAGTGCGCCTTTTGGCAATGCGATGGTAATCATAAAAAACTGGACTCATTAGGAATAACTCGCACAATCGACTAGCCGAGTTTAGTTATTTTATATGACTCAGATCCCCCTGGTTATTGGCAACAAAAATTACTCTTCTTTGTCATTACGCCCTGAAAGCCTTTTGCCGATCACGATAATGCAAATTAGATGCACAGCAGCTTAGCATACAGTATGCGAATCCTTTTGGTTGATGACGAAGTTGAGCTAACTGACCCACTGAGTCGAGTCTTAAGCCGTGAGGGTTATGGTGTTGATGTCGCCTATGATGGGGCGTCAGGGAGCGAGTTAGCCTCGCAAGACGTTTATGACTTGCTAATTTTAGATTGGATGCTGCCGCAACGGTCGGGGCTGGAAATTTGTCAGCAGTTGCGATCGCAAGGGCGAACTACACCCGTTCTCTTCCTCACAGCTAAAGATACTCTGGATGACCGAGTACAGGGATTAGATGCGGGTGCGGACGACTATTTGGTTAAACCGTTTGAATTGCGGGAGTTGCTTGCCAGAGTCCGTGCTTTGTTAAGGCGTTCAGGGACTACAGACGCTAGTGCAAGCCAACGGTTACGCATTGCAGGACTAGAACTCGACTTAGAGAATCAGCTAGCTTATCGCGATGGACGTTTGATTGAGCTATCGGAAAAAGAAAGTCAGTTGCTGGAATACTTCATGCGCCACGCGGGACAGCTTTTGACGCATGGGCAAATTTATCAACATCTGTGGGCGGAGGAGGAACAACC
>DATNQP010000609.1:0-4303 GCA_036703965.1 Leptolyngbyaceae cyanobacterium | reverse complement strand
CCAAGCATCAGTTGAACTAGTTAAGCGGGGCGTTAGTACAGCGATCGTGAAATTAGGCGATCGCGGTGTCTTCTGTGGTAGTGCTAAAGAAACCTTCTTCATTCCAGCTTTCCCAGTTCAGGCAGTTGACACAGTTGCAGCGGGAGATGCCTTCAATGGAGGGTTGGCAGCCGCTTTGGCTGAGGGGCGTCCTCTACCGGAAGCCGTCATTTGGGGGGCGGCGGCTGGTGCGCTGTGTGCAACTCAAGCTGGGGCGCAGCCGTCTTTGCCTGATCGAGAAACTTTTGATGCTTTTCTCAAAGCAAGGGGTGAGTGAAGCTCATTCTTGCTAAAGGCTAATTGAACCTCCCAAGGCGCGATCGCGTCTTAATAGAGAGAAACAAATCTCTTAGAAAAAAGTTGCCATGAAACTGCCTGATGGTCCGACAACTCCACGCCATCTACGGATACTGCGGACGCTTCAGTGGATTTTTAACCCCTTGGAGGTTCTAGAGGCGCGTGCCCAGCGCTATGGTGACACCTTCGCACTGGGGAGAAATACATCAACCCCACTCGTGTACATCACTAACCCAAAGGCGATTCAGCAAATCTTGACTGCCGATCCAGAGATGTTTGAAATCGGCGGTGGGAATGGCATTCTCAAATTTTTGGTGGGAGAGAACTCACTAATATTACTCGACGGCACAAAGCATCAGCGCCAGCGACGCCTACTAATGCCCCCGTTTCATGGGGAACGCATGCGAGCATACGGCAAGCTGATTTGTGACATTACCGAACAAGTAATGAGTCAGTGGAAGATTGGTGAACCCTTCTATGTCCGTTCGGCGATGCAAGAGATTTCCCTGCAAGTGATACTTAATGCTGTTTTTGGTCTGCATCAGGGACAGCGTTTCGACCAACTCAGGCAACTTCTCTCTTCACTGCTGGATGTGATGGGTTCCCCTCTAAGTTCCAGCTTGCTCTTTTTTCCCTCACTCCAAAAGGATTTAGGCGCTTGGAGTCCTTGGGGACGCTTTCTTCGCCGAAAGCAGCAAATTGATCAACTCCTCTACGCTGAGATTCAGCAACGCCGGGAGCAAGCCGATTCATCGGGTGATGATATCCTTTCCTTACTATTGTCTGCTCGCGATGAAGCGGGTCAGCCGATGAGTGATGAGGAGTTACGGGATGAACTGCTGACACTACTGTTTGCAGGGCATGAGACTACGGCTTCAGCCTTGTCGTGGGCTTTGTATTGGGTTGACCATCTACCAGAGGTACACGATCGCCTTTTGAGCGAACTCGATACCCTCTCCTGTGACGCCGATCCAACTGCCATTGCCCGACTTCCCTATCTCAATGCCGTCTGTCAAGAGACGCTGCGTATCTACCCTATTGCCATCAATCCCTTCCCTCGAACCTTGAAAGTACCGATGGAGATGATGGGCTACCAGTTCGAGCCTGGAACAACGCTGCTAATCTCGGTTTATTTGACTCACCATCGGGAGGATATCTACCCGGAACCCAAGCGGTTTAAACCAGAGCGATTTCTAGAACGGCAATTTTCACCCTACGAGTATTTGCCCTTTGGGGGCGGAAATCGTCTCTGTATCGGGATGGCTTTTGCCCAGTATGAAATGAAATTGGTACTAGCGACCATTCTGTCTCAGTACGACTTAACGCTGGCTGATAACCGTCCCGTCAAGCCTGCTCGTCGGGGATTCACTGTTGCCCCTTCCTCAAGCATGCGTATGGTACTAACCCAGCGTCGGCGTCAAAACACTATAGTTCGACTTTAAGAAAGGCTCAACTCGTAGAATTTTTAAGCCCTGGCTGCACTCCAAAACATAGAGAGACTATCTAAGTAGGTCGGTGGAAATAAACATTACTGGTTTTAGTGATTGGGGATTGGAGATTGGGGATTGGAGATTGGGGATGCTTGGATTGGGAAGCCTTAGCCAGTCACCATTCCCTAGTACCCTTTCACGACAAGTTGTGTTTAATTACGCCTAGCTACTTATTTTCCTATATCCTCATTCCATAACATTGGGTTTTTCTCAATGAATTCGCTCATCAGCTGCTTACATTCCTCCAGGTTTAAATCAATAACTTCAACACCGTGGGATTCCATAAATTCTCTGGCACCAGGGAAGGTTGCAGACTCACCTGCGATGACTTTTTTAATCCCAAATTGGACAACGGCACCCGCACAGAGGTAGCAAGGCATCAAGGTAGAATAAAGTGTAGTATCTTTGTAATTGCCGATTCTGCCAGCATTGCGTAAGCAATCAATTTCGGCGTGGGTAACGGGGTCATTGTCTTGGACGCGCTTATTGTGTCCTCTACCAACAATCTGCCCGTCTTTAATAATCACAGAACCAATAGGAATCCCACCTTCCCTAAGTCCCTGTTTGGCTTGGGCGATCGCTGCTTCCATAAACTCGTCCATGATTTGTTCTCTCAGACCGTTCCCTTGAGCAGCGAATTATAACACTATTTTAACTTGCTTAACAATTCAACATAGACTAGATTTAATTTCACCCACCTGATTGGAAAATAGACAAGAGCCAAGAAATTTTTATAGCTGGTGGTGTACACAGTTCATGATGACTACTTATTACTTATCTAAGTATCGCTATGTCTATTACAGGTTCCATAACAGACTTTTCCTTACCAGAAATTTTTCAGTTTATCGAGAAAGGAAATAAAAGTGGCTTGTTAACGGTTCATGCCTTGACAGAATCGCAAGTCACAAGGTCGTCAACTCATTATATCTGGGTGGCTCAGGGTAATATCGTAGCCGCCGCCAGTCAGTTGGATAATCAAGGTTTAGTGTTGCTGATCGATGAATACCCGTGGGTCAGCCATCGCGTAGTCACTAAGCTGGCTCAGTTTTGCCCAGCTGATCAACCACTGGGTTTGTACCTTAAAAATCAAGGGGCCTTACAAGCCGAACAACTGGAACATCTATTTCAAATTCAGGTGGTGCAGCAATTGTGTGCGGTCTTTCAACTCAAAGAGGCTCATTTTAAATTTGACCAGAATGTACCTGTACCGATGCAAGAAATGACGGGGTTAACGTTACAAGCAGGAATTTTAAAGGTTATGTTGCAAAAACTGGCTTGGTTGCAAAAACTTTTTGAAGTGAGAAAGCAACAGCGAGAAACAAGTAGATTAAACAGCCACTCCGACAATTTTTGCAATCAACTTATCCTAATTCTCGATATAGCCTTTTTCCACTCTCTAAACTTCTCCTTGTTGAACACAAATAATGAGTTTGCTAAACTTTCCCAAGTTTTTGACTTAGCTGAGCGCCCTTACGACTTACCAAAATCAAGAAAAACTCAAGCTCTGTGCTCTACAAGGAGATAAACTACTGCTAGTACCGCTTCGCGGAATTCAAAATTCAAAATTCAAAATTCAAATTAAAAAGAAGGGAACAGGGCATACGTAAATAGTGTCGTATTGCCGGGAGTAAAGCCCGGTTCCCCTCAACATTTGGCACTCCCAGCTGGGGCTAAAGTCTACTTTTCTTCCACGTACATTTCCGGCTCAATGGCAAAGTTGTCGAGACGTCCTGACTCATCGATGATGTAGCCATCTGTTGTCGTCATACCACTACCCTCTTCTTGAGCCTCTAAAGCTTCAACTTCCTTAATACTTTTCTCTGGGTTAGCATTTGAGGGAATCACTGCATCTGGGGGATTTACTGCTGTTGTTTGGGCGGTTTGAACCCCCACTTGATCGCCAGGGGAACCTCTTCCCGGTTCGGCTTCTGATGGATCAGTTTGTGGTACGACTATTTTCCCTTCGTTACTCATAGGTTTTTCCTCCGGTTTGTTTATAAGCTTGACCTGATACGGGAGTGCCACTCTCAAAAGCGGCTACAGACCGATAGCAGCCAAATCACTGCTATGTAAGGTAGCCCAGTTTGTATCTTGCTTAACTCTTTCGCGAGGATTAAATTATCTAGCGCAGCAGGAGGAGATTTAGTTGTGGGACTGTTAATTAGCGATCGCGCTCTTTGCTATGACTCAGGAGAGCCAAGAGTCGTTTATACTTCATCATCTGCTCCACCTTCTTCTAGCTTAATTACTAAGTCAATCATGAATCGAGCGTAGCGAATCGTATCCGCTAGACCTCTTTCGGTCACTGGATAGCTATAGCGAGGCGATTTCTCGTTGGGGTGCTGCCACCGCAACCATAGCTGTCTGTCAATGACTTTCGTACTTATCAACCAGTCTCGGTATCGAATCGGTTGCAGCGGCAAGCCGGAGTTAGGAGTTTCTGTACTCACTGGCTTTTTCAGTATTCTCAATTGTTT
>DATNQP010000608.1:0-4688 GCA_036703965.1 Leptolyngbyaceae cyanobacterium | reverse complement strand
GATATCGTTGGTGCAAATAACTATTCTTTTGGTCAAATGGAATACCGGGAACAAGGACCCAATCAGGCACTCGAACCCCACGATGATCGCATCAAACCGCTCCATGACTTAATGTGGTACGTCTGGGAGCGGTATCACCGACCGATGATCATTGGCGAAACCAGTGGGCTGAAAGAAGGAAGAGATGAGTGGCTAAAGGACGTAGTGGAAGAGTCTCTGGCAGCGGTTAATTCTGGCATGGATCTGCATGGTATCTGTTTATTTCCCGCTGTTGATATGCCGGATTGGCATACGGGTGAGTGGCTGCACAACGGAATTTGTGACCTTGTGGAGGAAGGGGATGACTTGAGACGTGTGCCTTACGAGCCTTATGTTGCTGAACTGCGACGATGGCAGAAGGAATTCAACCGGGTCACGACACTTGATGCCGATCCGTTCAGCGATCCAGTAGAACTGCAAGATGTGATTGACGCGGCTCAACGATTGCAGCCAGAACCCGATCGCAATTGGCATTAAAGATTCAATCGAGCAGTGTCATTCATCTGTAACTTTTCCTCGCATCGTCTTAATCTGACTTCGCTTAGTTTTGCTATCCAGACGTTTCCTTTGAGAACTCCGAGTCGGTTTGCTCCTTTTGCGGAGTTTGGGGACTGCGATCGCACTCTTAATCAAGTCTTGCAGCCGTTGCAATGCCTCTTCTCGGTTCTGCTCTTGGCTGCGGTGTTCTTGAGCCTTAATAACGATTACCCCTTCCTTGGTAAGGCGCTGGTCGGAAAGCTTTAACAGCCGCTCTTTGTAGCGATCGGGCAGTGAGGAAGCCATGATGTCAAAGCGTAGGTGAATGGCAGTCGCCACCTTATTCACGTTTTGCCCCCCTGCCCCTTGAGAGCGCACTGCACTCATCTCAATCTCATACTCTGGAATGCTCACGGCATTAGAAATTTGTAGCATAATTTAACAATTGCCCAGAGATGAGTCACACCAGTATTTGAGCAGATTTCGCTCTGATTCAGCTTTATCTATTATCTCCACCGCCGACCAAGTTGTAAGGGAAACAAGCCGATGGATCGAATGAACGTCAATGTACTCCAGCAGTTCTGGACGATCGCCAAGTCCTACTGGTCAGGGGATGAGAAATGGCAAGCCAGAGGATTACTGCTGGGGGTCGTGCTGTTTCTGCTGGCGTATACGGGGTTGAGTGTGGTGCTCAACAACAAGCGGGGAGTGCTGATCTCATCGCTCTCAGCCCAGGATGAGCCACGCTTCTGGCAAACCGTGATCATTTTCATCGCTGTGCTGGTGATTTATGCACCATTGCTGGCAGGCTATACCTATCTGCGCGATCGCCTCAGTTTGCAATGGCGGAAATGGCTCACCCATCGATTCGTGGATAACTACTTTCGCGATCGTGCTTACTACAACTTGCATATCTCAGAAACCGAGATTGATAACCCGGATCAGCGGATTGCGGAGGATGTTCGCAGTTTTACCCAGGAGTCCCTCACCTTTGTGCTGGTGTTGGTGCAGTCTGTGCTGTCGGTGATTGCCTTCAGCAGCGTGCTCTGGGGCATTTCTAAACCCCTAGTGTTTTTTCTGGTGCTGTATGCCCTGATAGGAACTCTGGTTACGACGGTTGTGTTTGGTAAGCCCCTCGTCCGACTCAACTTTGAACAACTCAAGAAGGAAGCGAATCTCCGCTTTAGCCTGGTGCGAATTCGGGAGAATGCGGAAGCGATCGCCTTTTACCGGGGGGAGGAGCAGGAGTCGAATCAGGTAAAGCAGCGGTTTTTGGATGTGTTTGAGAATGTCAAACGGCTGCTGGTTTGGGAGTTGAACTTGAATATGCTGACGAATACTTATGAGTTCCTCCCCTTCGTCCTGCCTGCCCTGGTTGTCGCACCCGCGATTTTTGCTGGAGAAATGGAGGTGGGTAAAGTTTCTGAGGCGCAGGGAGCTTTTATGCGCGTCTTTTTCTCGCTCAATGTTGTTGTTGCCCGCTTCCAGCAATTGACCACGTTTGGAGCTGGAATTAATCGTCTCTATACGTTTGCCCAGTTTTTAGAACAGACAGAGGCAACCCAGGCATCCGACGAGCAACAGCCACAGATTCAGACAATTGAGGCAGATCGGCTGGCAGTCGAACACCTGAGCTTGCAAACTCCCAATTATCAGCGGACGTTGGTGGAAGATTTGTCGATAGAGTTACCTGCTGGACAGGGACTTTTGGTGATGGGGCCGAGTGGTTGTGGCAAGAGTTCTCTGCTACGGGCAATCGCGGGGTTATGGAATTCTGGTAAGGGTGCGATCGTTCGTCCGGCATCCGACCAGATCCTATTTTTGCCGCAGCGTCCTTACATGGTGCTGGGTACTCTCCGCGATCAACTGCTCTATCCCAATACCGTTCGGACGTTCGGCGAAGCCTCAGTCGAGCCGCTGACGCTCACGGAAGCCCACCTTGAGGTTGAGGAGCAACACTTGAAGCAAGTTCTGGAGCAGGTGAATTTAGCGGGTTTGGATGAACGGTTTGGCGGCTTTGATGCCGAACAGGATTGGGCAGATGTCCTCTCGTTGGGTGAACAACAACGGCTGACTTTCGCCCGGTTGTTGCTGAATAAACCCAAGTACGCCATTTTGGACGAAGCAACCAGCGCGTTAGATCTGGGGAACGAGGAACGGTTATATCAACATTTGCGGGAGAAGGGGACTACTTTTTTGAGTGTGGGGCATCGCTCTACATTGGCAAATTACCATCAGTCTTTGCTGGAACTCTCCCAGGACAAAACTTGGCAGATTAAACAACCTCTAGCTCTTGTCGAAGAACAACCGGAGTTGTTTGAACTTCCATCGACTACCTAAAGTGCAAGCATTTAGTCGTAGATGTTTTCCCGACGTAAAGCTTCATCAGGTAGGTTGGCACCATTCTGATGGCTTTGTACCCACTGCATTAATCGTTCCGCACGTTCTTCAGGTGTTGCGGTTGCCCAAAAGGGTTGTTCTGGGGGAACGGGGGACAGGATTAAGCGATCGCTTTCCACCTCTACCACGAAGCGGGTATTGGGCCCAATTGCCTGTAAAATTTCGGCGGGTAGTTGTAAGGTGCCTGATTCACTCACTTCAACGATCAAAGACATTACTATCCCCTCCAAGCAATCAATAAGGTGTCTGTTTAGAGCTATTTTACTGATTCTTAAGTTGCCTGATTGCGGCTATCTATAGACACAAAACAACCCAACTGAGAAATGGTGATCGCTTTTAGCGCTGCGCTACGCGCAATCGCGCTTGATTGTTGCAGAAAGGGCAGATGCCTTCATTCTACAGGTTAGGATTTAGGGGAGTGCGTTGTTATTGAAGTATGGCAAAGCAGGAAAATCCCCTCACGGGAGTTGCACTAATTAAGGAAGTCTGTCGGCGAATTCGGGTTGCCCGTAGCTACTGGGATGCTCATAATAACGCTGCGTGTCGGGGAGAACGCGATCGCGCTTTAGCCCTTTACAATACGCTGACTAAAGAACAAAAAGACCAGATTCCGCAGCAGTTGCGGGTGTGGCTTCGCTACCGCAGTGAAAAATACTTTGGCGCACACCGAACGCCACCCAAGTCGAAACGAAAGCCGAAGTAGCACTTTCCTTGCATCGCACTTGGTTAACTTTCTGCCATAGGTGTCGAGAGTAGGGATTTCAGTAAAAGAGCGATCGCCTGCATCTTCATAAACTCTGGTTTAGAATGGGCAATGGCTAAACAAGGGCTTATTTTACTGAAGAAGTTTCTGTAGAAAACAAAGTATCGGTAATCGTCCCTATCATCGAAATTGTTCAAAAGATTATGGCTGACTCCAAGAGTAGATCCAAAGCTGGTTTAGAGCGTAGAGAAGCAGCAGAAGCACTTGAGGCATTCCTAGATCCAGTAAATGAGGCTAAAGTCTTTGCCCTAAAGGGAGACTGGGGAGTTGGAAAAACTCACTTAGTGAAAACTTTTTTGTTGAATAAAAAGAAGGACTATTACTATAGTTCTGTATTTGGTATCTCATCCGTTGATGAACTTAAGATGCAATTGTGGAGTAACTTACAAGCAGCCAACAAAGAAGAAAAAAGTAGTCCTTTGGGTAAATTTGACCCTAGAAAAATCCTAAGTCAGGCACAACAACATTCAGAGGCTATAGGAGAAATTGGAGGTGCAGTCACCTCATCAGTTATTTCACTAATAAGCAATGTGCTTATTAACAATATGCTTAAAGAGCAATTGGTTTGTATAGATGATCTTGAAAGAATGTCAAAAAAAATTCAATTAAATGAACTATTAGGTTTTGTTGAAAGCCTAGTTGAGGATCACCAATGCAAAGTCATTCTAATTTATAACGAAGATAAAATTTGTGAGAATCAAACAGCTAATAAAACTCTAAAGGAATATCGAGAAAAAGTTATTGATATCGAGGTTAAATTAGTTCCTAGTGCGGATGAAAATTTTTATATAGGATTTGGCAATAATTATCCCGATGAAAAGGTTATTTTTGATTATTTAGCGAAAGAAATCGTTCAGACGAACAACATTCGTGTTCTTAAAAAGTTAAGATGGATTTTAAACAAACTTAGACCTTGTATTGAAGATTTTTTGCCTTTAGTTCGTCATAAGATAATTCAGGAAATTATTTTCATTTCACTAGCAAAGTTCGACAAAAAATTTCCTATTGA
>DATNQP010000607.1:0-4648 GCA_036703965.1 Leptolyngbyaceae cyanobacterium | reverse complement strand
TACAAGTCCTTTCCCAAGTAACTCGATCGCCTTCTGATTGAAATAGTAGGGCTTACCGTTAGCATCTAGCACTGCCACACCCACCGGCATGGCGTCTAGAAATTGAGTTAGCCTCCTCTCAGTTTCGGATAACGCTTCATTTAAAGCTTTCATCTGGGCAAAGGAGGCTTGCAGTTGCGCGGCCATGCTGTTGAATGACTTAGCTAGTTCCCCCAGTTCATCAGATCGTTCAATTTCTACAGTTTTGTCCCATTCACCTTTGGCAATATCTTTGGCGGCGGTGTTCAAGCGCAGAATCGGTTGGATCACCGACCGCGAGGTAAGAATACCAAATCCAATCGCCACTATCAAAGCGACAATACACAGCACAATGGTGGTGAGAGTATTTGCATTTATTTGCTCCATGAAGTCGGATTCAGGGATGACCACGACAATCAACCAGTCAAGACCTCGACTATCCTGGAATGGCAAAACTTGCACAAATTGGCGCTTGCCATCGAGTCGGAAGTCAAGTTGTTGCGTGCCGTGAATTTTTGTGAGGTTGCCAAAGCGATCGCTTAAATATTTGGCTGTGAGTCGGATTAACTCATCACTGCTATCTGTTGCCAAAAGCCGTTTTTGAGTCTTACCGTCTGAGCTTTGGATGTAGGGTTTTTTAGGGGTTGAGTTCGCCACCAGCGACCCATCGCGCTCCATAATAAATATTTCTCCTGACCGCCTTATTTTCAACTTGCTCAGGAATTTGCTGATGTCTTCAAGACTGCGGAGTCCATACGTTACTCCTAACAATTTTCCAGTCTGTTCATCATAAATTGGCTCTCCCACAGCTAAGAGCAATTCCCCAGTCTGAATGTGTGGATAGATGGAAGTCCAAGCTGATTTTCTGGCTTGCACAGCCACCTGATACCAAGGTCGGGTTCGAGAATCAAAAGAAGCGGCAGTACTAATAACGTTAGTTAAATTCCCCTGAGCATCGGTAGCATAGGTCGTATAAATTCCACCATTATCTGCTGCGGATCGCATGACAAAGGTACCGTCTTGTAGCCGTTCAACGGCTCTGTGTCCTCCTTTTGTATTACCAAAACCAATAATTGTCATAGGAGACCACGAGGTTACCTGCATTTGCTCCCATGCTTGACGTTCCTGACTAGGGAAATCATCGAAACGCCAAAAACCTCTACGGAACGCGCTGACATTGCTTTTATTCACCTGGTTGGCGACTTCTAGATAAGTATTGATTTGGTCGGCAACATGGGCATTAACTCCCAGCTGTAGCTTGGTAGCAAGGTTACTGACTGCCTGCTGCCCGTTTGTAAACGAAAGATACCCCACCAGTCCCATTGTGCTGACGATTTGCAGGACGAAGGGGACTATTAGGACAGTGCGCAGGGGGACTTTGCCAGAAGCTTTGACAAATAAGCGGTTTAGAGATTTGATGGGCATGAGGGTGAAGGGATTACACTTCCTTCGCCTCGATAGACTAGAGAGTTAGCACTTTCATAGAGTTGGGCGAGGATGTGGTAGCCGAGAACAGGACTCATAAGCGATAGATAGGGTTGAGTAGTAGAGAATGGCTCAGGGATTTTTAGCTGAATCTCCAGGGGATACCCTTACCACTATCGCGATCGCGATCGCTAATTTCATGGGAGCAACTGCGTGACCATGTAAATCGCTCCAGCTAGGTCTAGCATCTCTAAACAGAAATAGCATCCCTCCCTGGGAGTAACAGACTGCTAGCCTTCAATTTGTGCGTGAAGCGAAGCTATCGCGTTAGCGAATCGCATCCTCTAACGACACATCACTATCAATGACTGGGCAGACTGATTTTGGCTGGGCTGAGGTTGAGCGATCGCACAAATAAAAAACCAGCCGCCGTAAGGGACTGGTAAAACTTACTGTGTTGGGAGGGAGAAAACCTAAGACTTATCCAAAAACTTTGGCAATATCTGGTTAATCTGCTTATGTAAATAAATGTAACATTTCGTTTCTAAAATTGCAACATTTCGTTACATTTCCCAAAACCTTTGGTGTAAGGCTTCAAAAGCCTGCACTCCTTAAGGGCGGACTTGCCAAATTAGATAGGCTCCCCACACGGCAGCAACTCCACCTAGAATCGTTAGCCAGATAGGATAGTGGGCACGACTGATTTTGCCACCTTGAGTGCGTAGGGTTTCAATATCAATCCAAGGTGTCACACCCCGGCGAAACCAGCCGGTGACTGTAACTTGCTGATCAACTAAATTACTAGGACGAGTACGCTGAGGGAGGAGATTACCGACTGCTCCCAGAAAGGAAAAGAAGTGAAGTTTCACCAAACCTGTAGAGGTTTGCAAAATTAAATCTTGTCCCAGCCAGTTGAATAAGCCACGACGCCCCAAGAGTGTGCCGGTTAATTGGACAGGCTGACTATCTGGGGGTAGGGTAGCTGGATTGGCAAACAAGTCTCCCAAGTCTGGCTCAGTTTGGACATTAACTGTAGCAGGTTTGATATCGGGGAAGTAACCATTAATCCAGAGAAATAGGCTGAGGCTAAAGGCAATTAGTATGCAAGCGTTGAGAAACGGCTCAGCGTTATATAGCCAAATGAGTTGCCAAATGTTTAGTAGGTCACTAATCTTGCCAATTAGCCAGAGGATCGCCCTCAATGCAATACCGAGCAACAACCCAGAAAGGAGGGCGCTTTGCAGCAAGGGTAAAGCTTTATAGCTGTTTTTGAGTTTGGATAGCCATGCGGCGTGATTGCGAACCGGAGGAGCAAGCGCAGGCAAATCTAGCTCAGTGTCAAGCTTCCACAACTGGGCATAGCGGGCAAGCATCGACAAACGTTCGCCCATCAGAGGATGGGACGCGCTGATGATTAACCAGTCACGGTAAGGGTTGGTGCAGTCCCAGTTTAAAATTGCTTCAAAGGGAGTTTGGGGAGAACAACTGCCCAAGGTGATTGCCTGTTGGTAGCCGACTGGGAGCAACAAATCAAAGCTTTCTAAAAGTCCACTCGTTTTACGGTTCTCCTGGATGTCTTGGCTAATCCCAAGCGCTATTTTCAGTAAAGCACGGGTCAGTCCATTGGGATTGCCAGTCGTTTCTGTTGCAAGGCGATCGCTATAGTAAACCCTAGCTCTTGAAAACCAGAGAAGCGGTAACCGAAGTAACCAGTAGATGCCGTAACTGAAAGAGGCGATGACTCCGGTAATGCCCAGGACTAGCAGTGAGAGCAATCGCCCAGAGGAGGACAATTTACTGTTAATCAAGCCTGATAACCTCTCTCCCCACTGAGCAACTTGCCAATAAATTGTGTAAGGCAGCTGGATGACTAATACACCCAGAGACATCAAGACAAAATCCCAATTAACAATATGACCCACCTGACCGGCGTAGAGGTTAGCAATTTCGTCATCTGCTAGCTGTTCCAATAACCCCTCACTTACGACAATCCGAGCAGCCTGAGGGAGATTGCCATAGGTGAGTGCCACTGGGGCGTTAGTCGGTAAGATGCCTAATTTCGGCACAGGAAGGCGTCGTTGGCGACAAAAACGCTGCACTACCTGTGCGGCTTCTGGACAGCGAGAGGCTAGCTGTGTCAGGGGGAGAACCTTAAGGCCATGAAACTGCTTTAATAATGCATCGATTAGCCCGGGAGACAGAATTAGCAGGATGGCTAGAACTATTAAAAGCCCTAGGGTTGGATCGCGGTAGAAGAGCTGGAAGGGGTTCAAAAGAGGCAACTTCACCAGGATGGTGTTCGTTGTCCTCATTAAAAATCGAACCAGGAAGTGCAGTACCCAAAATAAAGCGATCGCTGTGCCGATTTGGACTAACCAAAGGCGGATTAACTTAATCCGTTTGAGGGGACTCCAGCTCTTGGCACGTCCACTGTTGCGCCATCTGGGGTGAGGGGTAACGGGTGAAGGGATAGGAGTAGAAGGGGGAGGGGAAGGAACGGGAACTGGTGAAGAGTCTGCCGTTGTGGAATCTAAATTCCCTTGAGTATTCTCTAATTCCGATACATCTGAAGAGGTTTCTCTGGGGGGTACCCTTGTACCTGTCCTGAATTTTGAGTTTTGAATATTGGAGCTAGAAGAGGGACGCTGGGTAGTATCCGCCAACGGCTGTTTGATTTTAGAGGGTGGCACCTGTTGAGGAGTCTGGGGTTTCGACGGTGCTTGGTTATACGAAACAAATCCTGTAGAGTCTGAAGTCGAGGGGTTAGGAGGTGTGTCCTCAAGGGGGACAAATCCTGTGGAGTCTGAAGCTGAGGGATTGGGAGAAGCGGGTTGCTGAGCAGCCAAGCCAGTTAAAGTACTAACTGCCCATTTCCTTACCTTGGCGTCAGGGTGTTGAGTGAGCTGTTGACAAAGTGCGATCGCTTTTTGAGCATCACCGCTTTGACGGTAAGCCGTTACTAGCCCTATTGAGGCGCGTGCAATTAGGGAGTCGTCCAACTCCGTCTCACACACCTCTTGAAAGTGAGCGATCGCAACTGAGTAATTTCCCTGTTTCAGGGCGGCTTGACCAGCTTCAAACGAAGGATTGGGAACAGAGACCATAATCTTCTTCCACTCTGCTCCTTAAGATACCCTTACAATGGCAATCTTTTATCAATAATTATCAAATTGCTCTGATTAAGACTTTGATTTTTGACTAGCAA
>DATNQP010000606.1:0-6754 GCA_036703965.1 Leptolyngbyaceae cyanobacterium | reverse complement strand
GCATCATTAAGTTCTGCTCCAGCGAGATTGGCTACGCTCAGGTTAGCCTCACTCAGGTTGGCATCACTCAGATTCACTCCCTTTAGACTCGCTCCACTCAGGTGAGACCCACTCAAGTCTGCTAGTCTGAGATCGGCTCCGTTCAAAATCGCCTCATTCAGATAGGCTCCCCGCAGCTTTGCTCCTTCAAAATCCCGATCTCCGGCGGCATAACGCCTCAGCAGTTCATTAGCATTCATAAAATTTCCCAGGTCTTGACTCCTCACTTCGATTCGTTGTGGTGATGGGGGCTACAGGCACGACCGGAAGCATCGCATACTTAATGCAGCTTGGCATTACCTATCACCGATCTAGTTTTCTGAGGCAGTTACACCTGGTTGTGTTGAATTATCCTTGACTTGCAGACGATTTCCACCTAAATAGGTTAAAAAATAAACACTAGTTGCAGATCCCACGCGTTATCTTGGCGCATGATTTCAATTTGCCGAATAAATTCTCGAAAGTAGAAGCGGCGCTCAGATTCCGATAAATCGCACCAGAATTGGGGAATGGACACAGCTTGGGCGATCGCTTGTAAATTCACAGGTGGTAGTGCCGAAAGGCGCGATCGCAGTTGGGAAATTTCGGTACGGAGTTTGTAGGCACGTAAATCAGCAGTTTCTGAATCCAGCACACCACTCGTTGTTAAGGCAGGTAGTTGCTCTAAGATGTCTTGCTTGTTAGCAATTTGACTAGTAAGGGATTGCTTGACACCATCAAGGCTGGGGACATTCATACCCGCAACAGCACGGGGTAATTCCTGGCAGATACGTTGAATTGTATTATCTAATACTTTTTCGTAAGCGATCGCGCGGCATTTTGGATGCTGAGGGCAGCTGATGGGACGCAGGTAGAGATATTCCTGGTTTTTGCGAGGTCTGGTAACACTGGTCACCGTCATGTGAGACTGGCACTCCCCACAAACTACCAAACCAGCTAAAGAACGGGCAGCACTGGCGGTACGGGGTGGCAGTCGCCGGTTCCGACGCAGCAGTCGGTCAATCTGCGCTGCTTCTTCCCGGTTCAGAATGGGGGTATGCGTATCTGAGATAACTTCACCGTTTTGATAGCCAAGGTCACCCCGGTAGATGGGGTTGGTGAGCCAACGACGCCCTGTCGAAACCGAAATTTTCTTGCTGTATTTTTTCTCTAGATACCGAACTGCTGCACGTAAGGAGCCATAAAGCAGAAACTGTTCAAAAAACTCTTTGACAACAGGTGCTGTACTGCGGTCGAGAATGTAGCGGTCTTTGCCGCGCCGATAGCCGTAGGGTGCCTTCCCTGGGGGGGGCAGGGCTTTGAGGCGATTACGGGCGTACCCTTGACGGATGCGGCGGCTACGTTGGTAATTCTGGATTTCGCTGAGGAGTTTGAGTAAATTCGCCCGGATATCAGTCGAGTCACCATTAGTCAGTTGGGAGGAACTATAGGATTGCTCAGTGGCAATGATTTCAGTACCTAGGGCTTCGAGTTGCGTCAGGCGATCGCTCACTTCCTCAAGTGAGTCGCCCAGTTCCTCCAAACGCCGAATTAATAAGTAATTAGCTGGTTCTGCTTTGCTCTGGTCCAACAGCTGCTGTAACTGCTGACGTCCTCCTAAGTCTTGATAGACCCGATCCACCTCCAAACCCCAAACCATCGAGTCGGGTGAGGGTTCAAGGAGGGGGTCACTGTAGAGGTAAGCAATGATTTTCATGCGATCGCTATGAGCCTTCCTAGTAGTCTTTCAGGTCAATTTTGAAGGGTTATACAGATGTGAAGTCTGAGATTCCGCGTTTTCCCAGAAAATAAACCCTTCAAATCAACCGTGACGAAGAACTAGGGGGGTAAGGCTCATGGGTTGGGTGCATGCCAATTTTGCAAAAGTAGTGCGGGCCGCAAAGCCCGCTTCCCTCTAGCCGCACGCATCTCGCCTGCTCTACAAACAATGAATTTACAAAAATGGGATGCTCCCCATGGGTTTGTCACCCCGTCAGCCTTATTCGCCTAAACTTTCGCTATTGCTTTAGCTTTTCGTGAGGAGGTTTCCTTTTTCTTGAGGAAGAATCCTAGAGTCAGAAGACTAAATGCTCCTACTCCTGATGGCTCTGGAACTGGTTGTGATGCAGCAGTTATTGTGGCTCTTGTTGAATATAGATAAGGATACTCGATACCATTAATACCATTAATATCTGTCTCGTAGATACGGCTAGGCAAAACTGGTTGAACACGATAACCAGGAAGACGAGTAGGACGAGTGATAAAATTGCCTACGTTAGCAAGAAATTCCTCAGTCGTACTAGGTAAAGCATCAGTCGCACTTTCATATCTAAATTTTAGAGAAACTCTTTTCCGTATAAACAGGCTACTAGGAGAACCCGACGAATATTGGTCATCAGAGAAATTTAATACAATATCACGGTTCGGATTGATTACCAAATTTGCAGAATCATCATCGTATGCAAATACGCTGCCTGAGCTTGGGATGAGACAATTGCAAGTCTCATTATCAGAGTCAACAAAGTCAATCTGATTCCCTAACACATCACGAAAGATTATAGAAAATTCACTTATAGGGTACTGACCTGCGTTCGGTTCTGGAATTAAATCGGCTGCCTCTGGGTCATAAGAGAAAGTTCCTGTAAAACTTCCAACACTTCCAACTAAAGGTTGAGGGAAAAAAGTAAGGACATCATCAACTAAATTCCCTGATAATTCAAATGTTAAGCTGGCGGCAATAGCTGGGGGGGTAATTCCTAGAATCCCTAGGGTCGCCAACAACGCAGAACTCTGAGCTGTTGCGAATGCTAGTTTTGAGTAGATATTCATTGCATCTGTCCAGTTTTGGGAAGTGAGGTATACCTCTCTGGGTAGACCCTCTATCTTTTTACCAAGTATCACTGGAAGAGTTTAGCGATTTACAGAATCTTCTTTGAAACTTTGTAATAGCTTCAAACAGTCATTACAGAGACTCTGAATAAAAGTGAGCAGCGAGAGAGTTCTCTTTTGCTACTCTCCCTAAGCCAGTTTTTCGCAACAGCTCTGCTTTCCTCTTGGCTCCCACTTCTTCTACTTCTGTCAAGTCTTCTTTTGTTAAGAATGATGCGACTAATGCATAGCTTTTTTAAGGGGGACATGGGGGATCTAAGGGGGTTTGAAAACACGTCCTAGGGGGGCAAAGGCGTAAGTCCTGAGATCGTAAGGCTTTATATCCCTACACCTGACTCAGTTCGATGATGTTACCATCTGGGTCTTGGGTAAAAAGTGCAGTTCGACCAGAGGCACTCATCTGTAGGACACATCCGTGAGCCAGCAGATGGGTTTTGGCAGCGTCCAAATCAGCAACGGATAAGGCTAGGTGCGGGTTGCGACCCCACTTTTCTGGATTTTGCAGCCTGGGCTGAACTAATGGGTCAGAAATCAGGTGAATTTGAAACTCTCCAACCTGATACCAGGCACCAGGATATTTGAGAACTCGCTCGACTTTAGATAATCCCAAAACATTGCTATAGAAATGCTCTGCCTTTTCCAGGTTAGAAACGAGAACGGCTGCATGAAGACACTGGGTAATCTGCATTGCTAGTCTGAGGAAGAAATACTGGTTGGATTCATTGTGACTTAGATGGCTATGCTACGTGATGGTCGCTACTGCATCCCGGCAGAAATCGCTATAGAGTTGTTCTCTATAGAGACGTTAGCTATAACGTCTCTACAGGGAACATAACTGCTTTATTATTGATGCTCAACCTGCACTAGTTCCAAGATAAGCCGCTACGAAGAGAGGAAACTTACCTCTAGGCATGGCATACTCAAACAACAAGGCTCAGCCTGGACGCTCAATTAACCACAAACTCAATTCTTATCGGGAGAAATTAGAAAATGAATAAGTCACCAACTCCAATCCTGATTGGAGTGCTGCAAACAAGTAAAAATTGAGGTGTATCCATGCCAAACCCGAAACGACAGATCAAAGGAAAGCAAGCCGCATCACCGGCAGTGGAAAGAGGACAGAGGGAACCTGCGAGTGAGGAAAAAGCGCCTGCCTCTCCCACTGGAGAAATAGTAGCCATAAGCCCAAAACAACCAACTGAACCCAGCCCTCCAGAGAAACAAGAGCAGTCAGAGCAGTCAGAGCGGTCAGAGCGGTCAGAGCAGTCAGAGCGATCAGAGCAGTCAGAGCGGTCAGAGCAGTCGGAGAAGCCAAGGTATAAGCCGCTACCGGTACTTGAGAGTGCTACTAACGAGAGTGGAGAGGTTTTCACCCAAGGAGATAAGATTCAGGTGAAAGCCCCTTGGGGAGCTAGAGCGATCGCTAAGATTACAGGCATTTACCAAGACAATGAGGGTAATGCTTGGGCGCAATATACCTCAAGTGAGCCACTGCCTCCTAATTGGAAGTGGGAAGGAGGAGTTACTCGTGCCAGCCGATTAGTCCAAGCTGTTGATGTTGGCGATTAGGGTGATGCCTAGCCGCACTGATATCGGGCTATTTTAGGATTAGATATGAAGGACAAACAAGTTTTACTCACTGGCGGTACAGGCGGTTTAGGGATGGGCGTTACCCCAGCAGTTCTCGCCCAGGGTGCAACGGTTACAATTCCCTATAACGCTGCCCCAGAAGTAGAACGCCTTCAGGGAATTCTTCCACCCGCCGATTTTGCGAAAATTCGCTTTGTCTCAGTTGACCTCTCCCAGGAGGAAGCGGTGGAACAGTTAGTTAATGATATGGGACGGGTGGATGTTCTCATCCATCTCGTCGGCGGCTTCTCAATGGGCAAAACCCACGAATACAGTTATGACGCTTGGAAAAAAGACTTTGATTTAAATCTCAATACTACTTTTTTAGCTTGCAAGCACAGCTTGAGGAAAATGCTGGAACACGGCTATGGACGCATTGTAACGGTGGGTTCAAGAGGTGCCGTGCAACCAGGAGGACAGCTAGCGGCTTACTGTGCGTCTAAGGCTGGGGTAGTGGCGTTGACAGAAGCGATCGCAGACGAAACAAAAGGAACTAACATCACAGCTAATGTTGTCCTTCCTAGTGTCATTGATACCCCCGCTAACCGAAGTGCTATGGGCGAACAAGAAGCTGACAAATGGGTAAAACCAGAATCCTTGGCGCAAGTTATCTGTTTCCTGGCTTCGGAAGCTGCGAAAGACATACGTGGCGCGGCAGTTCCTGTTTATGGCAGCATTTAATACGAATAGCACTGACTTAAGACCGTGTTTAAAAAGCCTTGTTGTCATTAGCGGCAGAAAAGTGTAGAACACGGCAACCTAATCATCAGTTACACACTAGCGCTGCAAAAGCCGGGTTAGTCCGAGGTTTTTCCTTTTTGCTAGGTACCCACTGTCCTTCACCACCACTATGATTAGTAGCACTCAGAGCAAATGATTTCTTTTGGCAATTAACGACGTAGAGCAGCCGAACATTTTTCTTTTTATTAGACCCACCCATTACTGCAATCAGACCGTCATCCTGAGTTCTTATTGAGGTTAAATCTAACGTTAAATCACCTCCTAACGGAACTTTAGTTCGGTCGTCAAATTTTGCAGGGTTCAGAGATTCAAGCGTCTCTGTAAATGTATCCTTCTCGGGAAATGTTTTGGGTAAAATATTTGAGAGGATTGTTGGAGATTGGCTACAACCTCCTATTATCAAAAGGCTAAAGATAAAGAAGCGTTGAATTATAGTACCAACTCCTTTTATCATGATTGTAAACTCCCATTTCATTAGGGATTAGAATTATTGTAGCCTCTGCTACAAACGGCATAGATCTGTCACCTCACAAGACTTAAGGTCCCAAATAGCGCCTCAAGAAGCTTTCCAAAGATTCCAGCTTCAGGTTGTAAATTGACTCCAGGTTGGCAATCTCATCCGCTGTGCAGAAAAATTCATTCGCCAGCAAAGTCCTCAGGGTTCCCAGGTCTTTTCGGGCTTGAGGATTTACAAAACCAAAGGCATTCCTGACGCCGTCAAATAGGAATAAGGGCGGATTAATTACAATCGGCTCCCGATTAAATATGCGACCAAAAATGCGAGGGATATCTTCGCGCTTGAGCACATCCGGTCCCCCTACGGGAAAGATTTGATTGCAGGCTCCTTCAACTGTTACAGAATCAACAGCAAGCTGCGCCAAGTCGTCAGTACTAACAATTGATGTCCGATTCTTAGGGTCACCGTTAAGTAGATAAATCCCAGTTTGCCGAAATTGTTCTGCCAGGGGGATGAGATTCGATGCTAGCCCCGATGGACGCAGGATGGTGTAATTCAGACCGCTCTCGCTGAGGTACTTTTCTACCGCCCGTTTCGCTTTGAAGACTGGGGCATCCTCGTATCCCCGGTCTGCTCCCAATACAGAGATGAAAACAAAGTGCCGGACACCATTTTCCTTCGCCCGGTCAATCAGTTCAATATTAGCTCGGTAGTCTAGTGCTTGAGCATTGCTTCCAGAGCCGTGGGTGCTGATGATGTACTGAACGCCCTGACAGGCTTTTTGGATATCTTTATCTTGCCGCAAGTCACCGATAAAAATCTCGGCACCTCGGTTTTCCAACTCTCCATAGCGAGAGGTAAGGCGGACAAATGCCCGTACTGGCAGTTCCCGCTCGCGCAAGAGCCGCACAATGCGGCGTCCAACTCCTCCTGTTGCTCCAGTGACTAGATACATAGGTCAATCTCTCAAAGGAATTTAGGATGATTAGGATGATTGGAAAAATTCAACAATGACCGGGG
>DATNQP010000605.1:0-3832 GCA_036703965.1 Leptolyngbyaceae cyanobacterium | reverse complement strand
CTTCGCTAGAGTGGAACTAAACTTCTTTTGTCAATGCCTGAGTCAAATTATGAAATACGAAGTCAAGATTCTGGAACCAACAGATTTGTGGTATTTACAAAATAACATTAATAAAGAAACGAATAGATTTTACCACCCTACCCGATATATTCCGTTTGTTCAGCAAGTTGAAATTAACCTGAATGATTCTGGAGCAATCCTTCAAAAAGGGGCATTACATAGTTGTATTGGTCAATTAACCTATGGGATTTATAAAACCGATAACCGTTTAAAAGATATGTGGGTATCTTTGACAACGGAAATGGATTACAACGCTCCTATCTATAAAGGGAGTGGTACGATTCATCTTGAACCTAGACAAAAAGGGTCTTTCCTGCATTACACACCTATTGAACTATCAGGTTCACAGGAATGGGAGTTTGATGATGGGATATTCCAGTTTTGTTCTGACAATGTCGTTCTAGGAACCAAAAAATTAAAGTTCCGACAAATAGCTGGTTCTAATGATGGGAGATGGAGGATTGCTCTGAAAGCTTTACCTGGACAAAACGCTAAAGTGGTACTCAGTACAACAGCACCAGCTAAGGTTATTCAACTGAAAAAAGGTGAAACTTTGATAGCTGATTATGACATGGTCAAAGGATTTACAAACGGAATTGAAGAAGAGTATCGAAAATTAGGTCATTTGGGAAAAGGGGGTGGAGAAGGTTATGTTTGGTTTTATAGCGGTGAAGGTAGATTATTAGTATCCGAAACTGATGGTATGGGTCTGGGTTAAGCAGAATCCCCCAAATAGCTGCACATCTTGTGCGGTGTCCTTGTCAAGAGAGTAAAAACACGCCATCAGTGGGGGTACCTCCAGAATTAGGGAAGCGTGTAATAATAATCGGACTGTCACTTGCCGATCGCTTCCAATGGTTCAAGTCCCCGAATCTACTGCCGAACTCGCTGCTGTCCTTGAGCAACCCGTTGACCTGAATTTCCAGCTGCCTGACCCAGAAGATGAGGAGATTCAGGAGTATGACTTTCAAAAGCAGGTCGATAACGCTTGGCTGGTCTGCGATCGCTTCGATTTGCAAACCGAAATCTGGCGGGGGCGAATTCTGCGAATTGTGCGCGATCGGGAGAAAAAGGGGGGTGACGGACGGGGAACCGGATTTTTAAACTGGCTTAAAAGTCGAGAAATTAGCAAGAGTCAGGCTTATTCCTTAATTGAGTTAGCCAATAGTGCTGATACCCTCTTAGCGGAGGGAAAACTCAACCCGGAGGCTATCAGAAACTTCAGCAAACGGGCATTTGTCGAAACAGCAAAATCTTCCCCAGAAGTGCAACAACTGGTAACCGATGCCGCGCAAAAAGGCGATCGCATTACTCGTCGCGAGGTGAAGCAACTCTCGGATGAATGGACGGCGATGTCCTCAGAGTTGTTGCCCGATGAAGTCAAGGAAAAAGCGGCTGCTGGCACGATGCCTGCGCGTTACCTAGCGCCATTGGTAAAGGAAATGGAGAAGTTGCCAGAATCCCACCTCAGCGCCTTACGAGAGGAAGTTGCCGCCCGTCCTGATGTTGATACGGTTAAACAAGTGACATCAGATGCCCGTTACTTAGCCAAGTATCTCGACGCTGCCGCCCAAGTCCAAGCGATTAACGAGTCATCCGTAGATATGGAACTGGCGCTGCAAGAAGCCCTACGGATAGACTGTTTGAACACCGCCGCTGATTTAGTTAAACAAGCCTCTCAGCTAGAACAAACAGTCGGTAAACTCTATACAACCTGGAAGCGTCTGAGTAGTTTGTCAGACCGATTGTATGTAGATACGGGTGCGAGTACACCTCATTTGCGATCGCTCCTCAACTGCGTAGACCGCCTCACAGGTGAGATTATAGAAGTACCCCTGGATGATACAGGTGACCAGGTGATTCGCCTGAAAGTCATGACGGAATCTAACGCTTGACAGCTTGCTCAAAGTCTCAGAGGACGGTAAGCTCAAACCACAATCAGCGGGGCTTAGAAACAACAGTGGCAATTAGTGAACAACGCATAGAGGTCGGGTCGCTGCAATGGTTCTATCGGGAAGCGAACCCAATGAATAAAAGTGACAAGCCGCCAGTGCTGCTGCTTCACGGTATACCGTCTCAAAGTTATTGCTGGTCTGAGATCATGCCAGATTTAGCAGAAAAAGGGTTTAGAGCGATCGCGCCCGATTGGATTGGTTCGGGCTTCTCGGCAAAACCCGATAAGCGAGACTTTGCTTATACACCCGATGCCTTCATTGAAGCCTTAGCCGATTTTCTTAAAAAACTGGAAATCGAGCGATTTTATTTGGTTGTTCAGGGCTTTCTTGGTTCAGTCGGACTTCAGTATGCCCTACGCCATCCAGACCAGATTGAGCGCCTCGCGATTCTTAATTCTCCTGTGTCATCTACCGCTAAGTTGCCGTGGAAAATACAGCAGTTGGGGTTACCTCTGATTGGAGATATGTTAACGCAAGACCCGATATTAGTTGACCGAACCCTGGAGGCAGGTTGTCGCTACCAGATTGAAGATAAGTATTTAGATGTTTACCGTAGACCCTTCCTTAAAAGTTCTGATGTGGGGCGAAGTCTGCTGGCGACAGTGAAGAATCTCCAGATGAAGCAATCAATGGCGGAGATTGAATCAGGCTACGCCAACTGGAAACAACCAACCCTGATTTTTTGGGGAATGAAAGACCCCTGGCTTTCCTTTACCCAGGCGCAGCAGTTTGCTAATTCTCTCAAGAATGCAGAAGTTGTCAAGTTGGAAGAAGGAGGGCATTATCCTCAAGAGCATTGGTCGGGAAAACTCAGTGAGGCGCTTCTCCTCTTTCTGCGACGCCAAGCTTTATAAATTTAGTAGTTTTCGGGTTTAAATAGTGAATCGGTGTTCTAGAGAAAGCAAGGTTATTATCTGGTGAAAACCTGTTGCCAAGATTTCCCTTAAGTTTGCATCCTTGTTGTGAGTGGCTGTAGGGTTATGAGTCCTTTGACATTAAATCTAGACGCAGTTTATCTGACAGACGAGCAATTCTATCAGCTTTGTCAGAATAACCGCGAGTTAAAGTTTGAGCGGAGTGTGAAGGGAGAATTAATTATCATGTCACCCGTTGGCGGAGAAAGTGGCAATCGGGAAGCAGAATTGATTATCGATCTGGGGGTCTGGAATCGTCAAACGGGACTCGGTTTTACGTTCAGTTCGTCTACTGTCTTTAAGTTACCAAATGGGGCTGACCGTTCCCCAGATGCGGCTTGGATTCGGCGGGAACGTTGGGAAGCACTCACTCCAGAACAAAGACGCAAGTTTCCACCCATTGCACCGGATTTTGTCATTGAGTTAAGGTCGGCAACGGATAGTTTGGAAATGTTGCGAGAGAAGATGCGGGAATATCTGGATGCTGGGGTGCGATTGGGGTGGTTGATTAATCCGCAACAGCAACAGGTGGAAATTTATCGCGTCGGGCAGGAGGTGGAGGTACGCAATCTCCCGGCTGAATTATCGGGTGAAGATGTTTTACCTGGATTTAGCTTGAGTTTAGACCTGTTTGGTTCTTGCAGTTAGGAAGAGAGTGCTATCTATAGTTGTAGTAGGCTTGCTCTTTGAGAGCGATCGCCATTCGGTTAAATTGACATCTTGCACCAATGTCAATAAGTCTGTAGGGGCGGGTTTCACAGATCTCCTATGAACATAGCCAATAACCTCGCTCTTCCCCGCCCCCACCCTACGATTGAGATATCGCTTGGGGCGGGTTTACCAAAATTGTCTGATGGATGCAACATTAATCGGAAAACCCGCCCCTACAAACTTTTTAATGAG
>DATNQP010000604.1:0-8363 GCA_036703965.1 Leptolyngbyaceae cyanobacterium | reverse complement strand
TTTGAGTTTTGAGTTTTAAATTCAAGTAGGGGCACGGCATCACCAACATACAAGCGATCGCCTAAATATTAATGTCGCCGTACCCCTACCGCTCATGGGGCAGTTATTTTTGGACAGACCCTAACTCTTGGCTCCATGAGTCAGTGCTGTCACCCGTTGAGCATCAGGAAAGACAGCTTGCCCTTGGATGTCGGTGAGGGGAGGTTTCACTTCCACCTTCATAACCTGGGCAGTACGAATTAAAACTGTTCTATCAAATAGGTGTAGGGTTAACCACGGTTGGTCTAGTAAGCCTTGCAATTGCTCCTGAAAGGCTTCTGGAGTTACAGGGATATCAAAGGCTTCTGCCTCACCATTTTGATAGTGAAAGGTCACTTCTATGAAGCTATCCTCACTTTGCACCGAAAAAAGCTCCTTGGAGAATCTGTAAGGGACAAGATTACAACTAACTGGGTAGGCGCAATTGAATACAACTTGTCGTTTGGGGACTGGGGACTGGGGACTGGGGATTGGCGACTGGGAATCCTTACCCAGTCACCAATCCCTAATCTTTAATCCCTGATGCTTAGCAACGTTTATTTTCACCACCTACCACCTACTTACTTACCAGATACAACACCGATAGTGAAGCGTCAGGTCTCAGACTTGGGTAGGGCGCTCATTTGCTCTAGGTCTAGTACTTTTGCCAGGTCGTCTGGACTCATCAGTTCTCGCTCTAGAACAATTTGCCGCAGAGATTTACCAGTTTCGAGGGATTCTTTGGCAACAGCAGCAGCGTTGAGATAACCGATGTGGGGATTAAGGGCAGTGACGAGGGCAAGGCTACCTTCTGCGTAGGTTAGGCAGCGATCGCGATTTGCCGTGATTCCCTCAATACAGCGCGTTGTCAGGGCTGATAGCGTGTTACCCAAAATTTCAATACTGTGAATCAGATTATAGGCAATCAGCGGCATCATCACATTGAGTTCCAACTGTCCGGCTTGAGCAGCCAGTGCGATCGCACTGTCGTAGCCCATCACCTGGAAGCAGACCATTGAGGTCATTTCTGCCATTACAGGATTATACTTACCCGGCATAATCGATGAACCGGGCTGTACCGGCGGCAGCTGAATTTCCTTGAACCCCGTTTTTGGTCCCGAATCCATCAGCCGCAGGTCATGGGAAATTTTGACGCAATCTTGCGCTAGGTTCCGTAAGCTACCGGAAACACTGACAAAAGGAGCCATACTCTGCATTGCTGCCATCAAGTGGGGAGCCGGTTGCAGGGGTTGACCGATGAGTTGAGAGAGAATTTGGGCAACGTGAGAGCAATACTTGGGATGAGTATTTAAACCCGTACCCGCAGCACTCCCTCCCAAACCCAGCACCATCAAGTCCTCAGAGGCTCTCTCAATCCGATTCATGTGGTCTGAGAGGATTTGTGCCCAAGCTCGAAAGTTTTCTCCCAGTCTTACTGGCACGGCGTCTTGGAGGTGGGTTCTGCCAGACTTGACCACCGCTTGGAATTCATCCGCCTTATTATCCAGGGCAGTAACGGCATCGGATAAAGCTGGGTAAAGGGTGTGTTCCAGGGCTAATAGTCCCCCAATCCGAATTGCGGTGGGAATCACATCATTAGTGGACTGACCATAATTAACGTGGTCGTTGGGGCTGACACGCTTGTAGTTCCCTTTTTCATCACCCAGGATTTCCAGCGCTCGATTCGCCAGCACTTCATTCACATTCATGTGGTGAGAGGTTCCAGCCCCAGCCTGATAAACATCTACGACAAACTGATCACGGAACTTTCCTTGGAGGACTTCATCAGCAGCTTGGACAATAGCGCCGCTAATGTCTTGAGGAATACAGCCGAGTTGACCATTTGCGATCGCAGTTGCTTTTTTAATCAGTACACAGGCATCTACATAGGTCGGCAAAGGCTTGATGCCACTAATGGGGAAGTTTTCCACCGCCCGCAGAGTCTGGATGCCGTAATAAACATTTTCGGGAATTTGTCGCTCTCCCATTGAATCTCGTTCAATGCGGTAGGCAACGCCTGTTGGTTCAGTCATCATGCTCTACTCCTCTGGGCGCTCTGTCATATAGTTACGAGACAATGTACCCGATATCGTCATCCTCTAAACCTTGGATCACAAAGGCGTTTATCTTGAGGCAGATGATTAAACTCTATGGTTCGCCTTCAGCCATCTGCACGCGAAAGGTGCGATCACTTGGATGAGATTGACCCAAAGCTGTTGTGATGCGTGACGGGTGTAGGGGAAGTGATCGCACTTTCTCTTGCCCAAGCGATCGCATCGCCGCCACCTGCAACACACAAGGCAGCCTTAGAAATCAGACTCGACTGACAGCCCCCCAGTTCCGGGCTTTTTTATTGTCTTGAAAGTTATTTATTTCTTTACGGAGCTTCATCTCTCCTACATCAAAAATAGCCAGTGTTTGAGTCAACCTAGAGAAAATGACCAGTGCATTCTGCTTTAGGTATACAGCAGCCCACTGTTGACTTGTTTCCCAGTTGTCAAGAAGCGATACAGGCTCGAAATCATCTATGAAATTTAAACTATTCAATCTTCTGGCGGTCTGTTTAGCTACTTCGGGAGGGCTGGCTCTATCTCAAGCCGCATTTGGTCATAGCGTGGAACGGCACCTAAACGTAGAACAGGTACAGCATTTGGTCTGTGTAAAAGAGGGACAGCATTTGCTGTGTGACATTGAAAAGAGTGAGAAGCACGATACTGAGTCGGCTCACCAAGAACCTGTAAAGGAAGTTAAAGCGGCTCTTGACCTCAAATCTTCTACTGTCAATGTTGTTCCCCAGGGGCTTAGTCCTGCTCAGCAAAAGTCGATTGCAAATATCCTTCTATGGTTTGGCTATGTTATCCCGTGTAGCACTTGCTTAGGGATGTTTTTGTACGACAAGTATTGCGCCTACCGCTCTGCTGTTCTAAAGCAGCAACTGGAGATCTTGGAGAGGGTGTGGAAGCAAACTGCGCAACAATAATTCTATTTTGCCAATTATAAGGCAAAATGGGCAGTATTACTCTTATATTCAACTCTTGGTCTCTACAATCTTCGTTTTTATGAGAGTTACGAGTTTTTTCTCTGTCGCGATCGCTGTCCTAGCGGTTGCACCTACCCAGATAGCGGCTACTGTGGAGCCAAGTCCACTCACTGCAATAGGAACACAAACCTCTACACCTGAGCCGACAAATCGGGATTCTACGCTTGGGAATAGGGCGATCGCTGAACCAACCCTGTTAATCGCTCAACAGTCTCGCACGCAGCGTATTCAATTTGCCAGAGGTGCTAGTTCAGCCGTTGTAGAAAGCGGCGTAGTAAGAGGCACCAGAGATAATTATTTGCTTGGTGCCAGGAGACGCCAGACAATGACAATCAATATTACGTCTGTTGAGAAAAATGCGGTTTTTGACATCCAGGCTCCGAATGGAGCGATACTGCGGCAAGAGGCCACTAGCTGGAGCGGCGTATTACCGGCGACAGGGGACTATAAGATTATCGTCGGTGGAACTAGAGGAAACGCCAGTTACAGGTTGCAAGTTATGGTCAAGTAGATAGAGACTACCTGGCACAAAGAAATCAAATTACTCTTTTCCCTGCTCGTCCTAGCTTATTTAGTGATTCACATCACAGAAAACCTAAAAGCTCCATCACTCAAAAGCGATTAGTACTGTCACTAATCTTAACCCTGAACATCACTGATTCTTGAGAGCTGCAACTGGATACTGGCAATACAGTGAACAGCAGAAAACATGGTTATGTCTAAGATTCGTGAGATTGTTCATCAAGTTCTTCAAGCTGGGTATCTCACAATAGAAGCCGAAGAGCAACTGCGACAACTGTTCGCACTTCGGTATGATTTGGCAGACATAGAGGCTTTAACTTGCTTGCAACAAGCGGCTATGTCTGGTCGGGTAAAGCAACAGTCGCGGGAGTTAGTCCATTACTAATTGGAGCTGACACCTAAAAAACAGTAAAACTGGAAACTGCCATTGCCAAGGCAGAAGCTCCCACCTGTCACTAAAAAAATCTATAAATAAAAGCAACTGCCAAGCGAGTCAACGCCGATATCAACAACACGAAAGAACAACTAGAAAACTTACTTTAGCTAAAACGCCGAAATCCAGGCTCTGTCCCATAGGACAGCGCTGGGAGTAATCTCACAAACTGTAGCGCTCTTCTGCCCAAGGTTCTCCTCGATGGTGGTAGCCATTGCGCTCCCAGAACCCCGGCTCGTCGTGATCGAGAAACTCTAAGCCATTAATCCACTTAGCACTTTTCCAGGCATAAAGGTGGGGAATTACGGAGCGCATCGGACCGCCATGTTCAGCGGGTAGCGGTTCTCCAAACAACGTATGAGCAAAAAAGTTTTCTTCCCGCAGAAAGTCTTCCAATGGGAGATTAGTAGTGTAGCCGCCGTAGCAGTGTTCTATAACGTGAGTGACTTTTGGATCGAGTTCCACATGCCTCATAAACTCGGTCACTTTAATGCCAGTCCATTGCACGTCAAGTTTTGACCAGCGGGTTACACAGTGAAAATCATCTGTGAAATCATGTTGGGGCATTGCCGTAAAGTCTGACCAGCTAAATGTTTTTGCTTTTGCTAAGCCCCAGACGCGAAATTCCCAATCCTCAATGCTGATGCGAGGGGTCTGACCGTAAGTCAGCACGGGAAAACCTTTAGTTAGGTATTGACCGGGAGGAACGCGTGAAGCGGCATCGCTTTCAGATTCTGGTTTACGGAAAAACTTCCCCAGCATGATTCTAGTAGAAATAGTGTTTCAGGTACTAATCAAACCCTAACGTCAGATTCTGTACTCAGGACAAAATCTTTTTAACTTTCAGGTTATAGAACAAAACATAAGACCCCTTGCTTCGCTTTTTCTATAGCCCAGCTCTTAGTCCTATGTTTCCTCGTCTTCATTTTCTTCTGGTGTGGGGTAGACAAAGGTAGAACGCCCACTCAAGACTGATTTGCCTAGAGAGAGAGCTTTTTGAGCCTGTAGCGTTGCCTTGCGCTTCCAGGTTGCTTTGCGTTTGTCTCGCTTGGATTTCGACGTTTTCTTCTTAGGAACAGCCATGATGGTAAGGTCTGAATTTTAGACAGCCTTTTTATTTTATGCCATTGACTGGCTGAGTTTCTTAACCTCTAACGACGATTAGTGCCGGAACCGGCTGGCTGATTAGCGGGTTGGTTCGCCGGTGTAGTAGGTGCAGGAGTGGCACCGGAAGGCGTATTTGCTGGCACAGATGGAGCAGCGGGAGCCGTATTCGCTGGCGCAGATGGAGCAGCAGGAGTCGTGGTTGGTGGCGCAGACGGTGCAGTAGGTGCAGCCGGATTGGCAGGTTGAGGTGTTGTTGCTGGCGCTGGACCTGGACTTTGAATGCGGACGGGGGTGCCTGGAATCTCAATGATTGTCGGGGCTGGGGGTGGAGGAGTGGGTATTGGGCGTGTTAGCTGAGGGGGAGTCCCTGGCTGAGTTCCAGGAGTAACGTTAGGGCTGTCAAATCCAAGCAGCGATTCAGTATTGGGAAAGTAAGTTGCCCAACGCTGAGCATCGGGGCGATTTCTCCAAGATTGACGGCTAACTTCTAATGACAAAATTGGAGCGATCGCACCCTCATTTTGCCCAAGCACTGTCACCGCCACATCTGTTATCAAAATATCCCTATCGAAGCTGCGTTGTGCTGCTGCTCTGGCAACTGCCTCGGCGCGGCGCAGGAAGCTTTCGTAAGGTTCGTCAGTCTGACGATTGACGGAAACGTCAAGACTTGCCGTGTAGGCTTGAGCATCCTGGGGAGCGATCGCGGCTGTGGTGAGCCAACCAATGCATGTGAAGCTCAACACTGTCAATAAACCGACCGGTGCCATTTGTTTTTGGCCAATCGACTCGATCAGCTGGGCAGAAGTCTTCTTTAGCTGAAGGGTCATTGCTGAAAGAGGGTTAAAATCACCTAAGTCAGACTTCAACATATTTATCACTCGCTCCCTGGTTATTTTGGAAAATCAGCACTTCTAGGGCGTTGTTTTTAGAATAAATGCTTATATGAAAAGATTTCATCACTCTTTGGAGTGGATACCTCTTGTGAACTACCGCGCTTCATTTCTACGAAATAGAAAGACTCCTGACTTTTAAGCCCAAACAATGTATGTTTAATTCACCCACCTACTTTGAAATTTAAAGGTCCAGGGCATCTTAGATTCCAAGTGACTTTAAACCAACAACTATCCAAGACGGCTCAGAAGGGACATGGCAAATTACGCTTGCGTCGCAATTGGCATTAACCGCTATCAGTTTTTTCCGCCTCTGAGCTATGGGCAAGCGGATGCGCAAGCACTGCGGCAGTTTTTGGTATGCCAAGGCAACTTGCCGTCCAATCGGTGTCTGTTATTAACAGATACCTCACCCTTAGTCGAGGACCAGTCAACCTATCCCAGTCGGGAAAATATTTTGAGCTGGCTTGAGGCGGGTCGCAATAATTCTAGTGCAGAGGCGATTAATCACACCTCGACGAATTGGCGTTGGTTCTTTTTCAGCGGCTATGGCGTCAGTTGGGAACAAGTTGACTACCTAATGCCCATTGATGGGAACCTAGATGACATTCCTGGGACAGGAATACCGATGCGATCGCTGTTTGCATCCCTTAAGGAGCAAGGTAGCGATAACATCCTGGTTTTATTAGACATCAACCGCTCAGCAGGGCTTCAAACCGGTACACCTGTTGGAACCCAGACAGTGGAATTAGCGCGCCAGATGGGAATTTCTTTGGTGCTTTCCAGTCAACTCGACCAATTTTCCCACGAAGCGGCGGCGCTGGGTCATGGCTTATTTACGGCAGCATTGCTAGAAGCATTGCGCTATTATCACACCGACACAACATTAGAACATCTCGACCAGTATCTACACGCTCGCTTACCGGAGTTGAGCCAACACCACTGGCGACCGACGCAGACGCCTTTGACTGTGATTCCTTCAGAGGAAGCTAGACAACAGTTGATTTTGCCCACCGCTGAAAACTCACTGATTAACAAGAAGACTGCCGCTGGGTTCTCAACAGATTTTATTCCTAGGACAAGGCAGGCAGCCGAGGATATCTATGGAGACTATGGAGAGGATTCCCGCAACGGTACAGCGCCGCATGTCCAAAAAACGGCTGTATCGGCTATAGAGACGAGACCGCATACGTCTTTAATTCCAACGACCACTGCTACCTTGAATCAGACGCCATCAAGGTCGATGGCAATGGTTCATCACCCAGGCAGGCAATCGGCCCCAGCTACCGATGAGAAACCATGGTGGCAACAACTGCTTCTTTGGGGGGGCGGTGCTGCACTAGTTTTAGCGTTGATGGTCGCGGCTGTGGTAATCCGGAACCGGGATGGCTTTATCCGTCAGCAGGCAATAGAGACACCAGCAGCTAAAGAATCACCAGTCACAGCACCTCCTGCGCCAAACCCGACTACCTCCTCTACGGACCCACTCAATCCTAGGGGTCAGCAGCTGACATCACAGCAAACATCACAACAGAGTCGCCTCCAAGCCAATCAAGCCACCTTGGAGCAGGCAAAACGCTTACTTAGACCAAATCAGGCATCTTTGTTTAATAAGGCTATTGTTCAAGCCCGTCAGGTTCAACAGGGTGACCCCCTTTATGAGCAGGCGCGGCAAGATATGAGGCGATGGAGTGAGGTGATTCTGGATTTAGCTGAGGGACGAGCTAATCAAGGAAATTTTGGGGCAGCGATCGCGGCGGCTCAACTGATACCCAATGATGACCCGTCTGTTTATGCTAAGGCTCAGCAGAGTATTGCGCAGTGGAAGCTACGCTCTGCACAGCAGCAACAAAATCAAAGCATCATTCAAGCCGCTAGAAAACAAGTTCAACCTAATCAAGCATCGTCTTATCGCCGCGCCATCACATCCCTGAGTAAAATTCTGCCTGGTCAACCGGGGTATGCCGAAGCGCAACAGTTGATTGCTCAAGGCAGCCGAACGATTTATCTGATTGCTCAATCGCGGGCGTCGCGGGGGAAATTCCAGGATGCAATTCAGACAGCGGCTTTAGTTCCGGCAGGTACACCCTCCTTTGAGGCGGCTCAGAAGGCGATCGCTAGGTGGCAGCAAGGCAAACGATAAGTGACCTTCTTGAAAAGCGCCAACCCTAACGAGTAGGGCGTGAGCTTCCCTCCTTCTTGTGTCAAATCATAAGCTGTTCAGCATTTAAATAGGGTATTATGGAAGATTGAATTCAGTCAAGTAATTGAAGGATGCCAGCGAAGAATCATCTAACTACAGAGCAAGTAGAGAAACTCCAGAAAGCATTAAAGGAGGAAGAAAATGGAGATA
>DATNQP010000603.1:0-4203 GCA_036703965.1 Leptolyngbyaceae cyanobacterium | reverse complement strand
ATCCATCCCGAACTCGGAATTGTGAAACGTTGCAGCGGCGAAGATACTTTGGGGGTTGCCCCACGGGAAAATAGCTCGATGCCAGGTCTATTATTCCAACACAAACCTCTTCCTCATCACTTGGAAGGGGTTTTGTTTTTTACTATTGAAAGTCGATAAGCTAGGGTTGTCGAGCTTAGAAATTCTGGTGTGGATCAAATATTGGTGCGATCGCGCGAACTAAAGCAAGCCTTAATTGAATTTGTCCTTGAAGCAGAGGGGGAGTTGGCAGAATCTTTAGAGTCTTATGTTGCTGCCAACTCGCGCTCTAAAGCTAACCGTTATGATGCAACTTACGAACAGAATCTGCTGATTGATTCTTTTGTGAGTGAGGGAAAAGTTGGAGATACAACGCCTCTTGATTTATTTATAGAGAGGCATCCAGAACTATCAGAGAGCGATCGCGCTGTAGTGAGGAGTTGGCAACATACTTTCCTCGGCTTATTTGCTGTCACTCAAACTCGACAAGATGGTTTTGCGCTGATGAATTGGCTAACCGCCAAGCATTACACCGTCAAGCCGAACGACCCTGTCACATGGGAAGAAATGGCACGATTTAGGGAAGGTGAAATTTTACAGACCCGCATAGCACCTGTAACTAACGCTTATTGGATGTTCTCTGGTCCTTGTATGCCGATGGGTCGCTTGGGCAAACCAAAGCTGGCGGTGGCAATTGGTAACTTCAAAGACAATCATAAAGACGCTCTATACAGGGATGCTCCAGAACTGCTAGAACAGGCATGGGAATCAGTAGCGGAGTATCATCAGGAGTTTCTTGACTTTTTTGGTAGCGACGAAGTCACACTGCCGGGATATCAGCTCAACAAGAAAATCACAGAATTGCAGGAGGTAATGACCAAGCGGCAATTGGCGGCCGCAGGCATTGACGAATCAAAATCGCTGTCAGAGATTGCAGAAGAAGCAGGAGTCACAGAAGAAGAATTGAAAGCCGCTGCTCAAGAAGCAGGTGCTGACTCAACAGCAGTTTCCCAGCTCTTTGATAGCAGTCAGGGTAAGACAAAAATGGTATTACCTACAATTGAGTTACCAGCTGAACTGAAGAAAGCACAACAGGTAAGTGTCTTCACACATCCTCGCTGGGGTCAGACATTTTTGCCAACCTACACTCAGTTCAAGACAATTCTGGAATCCGACGACTGGCAGAGCAATCCAGCTAACAATAAATTGGTTCGCAAATATCTGGAAGACCCAACAATTAACGTGTTTATTTGGCACAAATTAGCTGAAGCTTACCCAACCCAGCTGGAAAAGGTCTTGCAAACTTTCTTAGAGCGTCCAGAGTTTGAGGTTAAGCGCCACTTAGACCCCTTGCTACAAGAATATAACAAACCTCTAGAGCCAGAGTTACCGGAAATAGCCAGTGTACCAATACACTTACACAATCTGTTTCAAGAAGCCCTGGCAGAGGTTAATAAATCAAAATCTAAGAACAAGGGTAAAAAAAATGTGAAGGCAGCCAAGGGTTTTAAATAAATTCAACCGAAGCTTGGTAGGATTCTCTTTGCAGTTTCATGCCAGCTTATCCAAATGCCCGCTGCCGTTGTCACGCTAAATGTTACTGAACATCAGCACCAGTTGCTCATTCAAAGTCGGGGAGCAGGGATATCTCTACAGGGAAAGCTCAGGGTGCCCGGTGATAAGTCCATCTCTCACCGTGCCTTAATGTTGGGAGCGATCGCCCAAGGAGAAACCCAGATTCAGGGACTACTCTTGGGAGAAGACCCCCGTAGCACTGCTAGCTGCTTCCGGGCAATGGGTGCAGAGATTTCTGAACTGAATACAGAACAGGTCAGGGTAAAAGGCATAGGACTGGGGCAGCTACTGGAACCATTAGATGTCTTAAATGCGGGGAACTCTGGCACAACTCTCCGGCTAATGCTGGGGCTGTTAGCCTCTCACCCAGGACAATTTTTCACGGTAACGGGTGACAGTTCATTGCGATCGCGTCCCATGTCCCGCGTTGTCAAACCCTTGCAACAAATGGGGGCAAACATCTGGGGGCGTCAGGGTGCAACACTCGCTCCCTTAGCAATTCAAGGACAACAGCTCAAACCCATTCACTACAATTCTCCAATTGCTTCAGCCCAAGTTAAGTCGTGCATCCTGCTGGCTGGTTTAATGGTAAAAGGAGAAACTACGGTTACTGAACCAGCCCTTTCCCGCGACCACAGCGAACGAATGCTGCAAGCGTTTGGGGCAGAACTTAGCGTTGACCCGGAAACCAATAGCGTTACTCTAACAGGGCCAGCCCAGTTGCAAGGCCAAACCGTGATTGTTCCGGGTGATATTAGCTCAGCCGCCTTTTGGTTAGTTGCTGGGGCAATTGTGCCTGGTTCAGAACTGCTGATTGAAAATGTCGGCGTCAACCCCACCCGCACTGGCGTTTTAGAAGCCCTAGCGATGATGGGAGCGGACATTGAGCTGGAAAATCAGCGAGTGGTTGCCGGGGAGCCAGTGGCAGACTTACGGATACGGCATGGACGCCTTAAGGGATGTCAAATTCTGGGTGATTTGATTCCACGCTTAATTGACGAGATTCCGGTTCTGGCAGTCGCAGCAGTTTTCGCTGAAGGAACGACAGTGATTCGGGATGCGGCTGAACTGCGAGTTAAGGAGAGCGATCGCATTGCGGTTATGGCGTCGCAACTGAATCGGATGGGTGCGCGTGTTACAGAATTACCTGATGGTCTGGAAATAACTGGCGGCACTCCTTTAGCAGGTACTGAGGTTGATAGTCATACCGATCATCGGATTGCTATGAGTCTTGCCGTTGCCGCCCTCAACGCTACTGGCACTACTACCATCCACGGTGCTGAAGCTGCGGCTATCTCGTACCCTGACTTTACAGGCACCTTGCAACGACTTTGCAACCAAGGATAAACCAAACCTTGTTACAACAGGAGCAAGGAAGCGATCGCGAGATTATCCTGACTACTCTTGTAGGCGACTCGAATTATTGGTCGGATGTCAGGTTGACTTTGCCAGGAACTCTTGCATATACCGATTCACTAATTCTGGCTTTTCCTGCTGTACCCAATGGCTACAGTTTGGAATGTAGTGGATTTGCAAGTCTCTAACGTATTCTTGCGTCCCATAAGTCAACTCCTTACCCAAGGCTTTGTCCTCCTCACCCCAAATCATCAAGGTTGGTACCTGAAGGAGGCTCCACTCCTGCTGCGGCAGGTTGGTGAAAGCATTGCGGTAATAATTAAGCATCGCCGTTAGTGCGCCTCGCCGCGAAGCAGCCTCTTTATAAGCTTCTATGTCTGCTGCGGTGAAGGCGCTTTTGTTGATCGCCATACCCTTCAAGGCAGATTCAATGGCTTGATAGTCTGACGACTGTATGAGTAATTCTGGTAGCCCTGGCAGTTGGAAGAAAAAGATATACGAGCTACGCAACAACTGCCCAGGAGTACGCAAGCCTTCAGCAAATTTGGCGGGATGGGGTATATTCAGCACAATCAACCGCTCTAACAGGTTGGGGTGAGCATAGGCAAAGTTCCAGGCAATCATCCCACCCCAATCATGACCCACCAACACACAGTGATCGTATCCCAATCCCTTAATAACGCCCTCAACGTCTTTAATAAACTCGCTCATTACATAAGCTGATTGTTGTTGCGGCTTGTCACTTTCGTTGTAGCCACGCAGATCGAGAGCAACAACTTTATAATTCTGAGCAAATATAGGAATTTGGTGACGCCACGAGTACCAAAACTCTGGGAAGCCGTGCAGCATTAGCATTAGTGGACCTTCCCCTTGAGTCACATAATGCAGCTTCACCCCATTGCTAACAATGTACTCGTGCTGCCACTTTCCTTCTAGTACAGCCATTAGACATCTCCTTAAATTTTTTAGCAATGCTATCAATTTTTTCCTTATCTAGTTGCTCTCTCAAGATAGAGAAACTATAAATTAGCAATCTTTAGCCTCAATTTTTATAAATAAATGCTGTATTTCGTATCACAAACCCTACATATTGCTGCGCTATACGTAACAATCAAAACTTCGCAGTCCAACCAGTTACCTTTATTTCTACCCATCTGAATTAAAAGTAGAAATTATGTATAATAATATACATAATTTCTACTAATGATTTAGTTTTTAGCTGCTGAAGGCAAGCCGGATAAAGCATTAAGCAGC
>DATNQP010000602.1:0-2374 GCA_036703965.1 Leptolyngbyaceae cyanobacterium | reverse complement strand
GGCTTGGAGGAATCACTTCGACGCAAAGGCACTGAGTCGATCAATGTTTCCTCCAATTCCATGCGTTGTTCCATCTGACGCAAGAAATAGCCAGTCATCATTGCTGAAGCCAGCAATCCTGCTAGGTTTTCTCGGTCAGTTGTGATCTGCACACTGAAGTGTTCTGAAGGGAGCATCCCTACCAGCCCCTGAACGTTCTGAGAGATGATTTGTTGGATCTCAGGACTTGCTGATTTGGCAACCCGCGATAAAACATCGGGGGATTGATGCTGGAGATAGTTCAGAAGTTGGTTCGTTGGCTCATCTTCAGGTGGGGAACTGAGAAAGTCAGGGTTAAATACCATTAGTAATCTCAGGTTTGACTTAACTTAGTTTCTACTCTATACGATTGTGATGTCAGCCGACCTCTGCTTTGGCGGATGACTCATAGTTCTTTAGACATAAATTCTTAATAAAGAACCTTTTTTGAAGAAACGATGAAGAAGCTGTCAAGATTTGGGGTGCGGTTCTGGTGGGATCAACAGTTGATCGAGTTCAAAGTGTTGATGAAATTTGTCTGTCACTTGTAACCAGTAAGAACGACCATCAGTTTGTCGGCGTCTCTGGACAAATCCTAGAGTGATAAGTTCCTGGATATGTTGATAAGCACCACTGCCGCGCAGGTTGATCAGGTCAGTTTGAGCAATGGGGTCTTTAAGAGCGATCGCGGCTAGGGTTCTCAAAGCCCCTGTACCCAATTCAGCGGGGATTAAGCTTTGCAATAATCCTTGAAAGGATGACCGTAACTGTAAGCTATAGCCAGCAGGTGTCTCGACGACTTCTAGGGCACTATCCCGGTGGGCATAGTCTGTCATTAGTTCAATGAGGGCGTCTTCAGCGTCGTCGCGATCGCATCCTGCATATTCAGAAATTTCCGCGATCGACAGGGGCTGTCCTTTCAGGTAAAGAATTGCTTCTATCTGGGTTGCTAGACGAGGCATTGGCTAGGAGGTCGGGAAAGAGTAGTGATTTGGAATTAGTTCAGTTAGAGAGTATGGACTAGAACAACTTGGTATTTTACTCAGTAGATGGGCATATATTAAACGTAAGGTGGGCATTGTCAACAGCCCCATCCCAAGAGTGGGATGGGGCTGTTGACAATGCCTTAGCCCCTACTGAAAAGGGCCAAATTATTTTTGGACAAGTCCTAAGTGTAGATTGATGAGGAGGCGAACCCTAGATTCACCCCTCCCACAATTAGTCTTCCTCAAAAACTTCTTCTTCCTCCTCGATTTCAACAGGAGTGACTGAGTTGGCTTGAACAACAGCTCCCATATCGAGTTGTTCGCGTACCTGCCGATCAACATTGTCTGCAAATTCAGAATTTTCTTCCAAATACTTGACCGTATTATCGCGACCTTGGGCAATATTGTCCCCGTTGTAGCTGTACCAGGCTCCTTTACGAGTAATTACACCAGTTTGTTCTGCAAGGTCAACAAGACACCCTAACCGGGAAATGCCATATCCAAAGATGATGTCAAACTCTGCAACGCGGAACGGAGGTGCAACTTTATTCTTTGCAACCTTAACTTTCGCACGGATACCGTATTCCCCTTCACTACCTTTTTTCAGGGTTTGAATCCGACGAATGTCCAGACGAACCGACGCATAGAACTTAAGTGCGTTACCACCAGTCGTGACCTCAGGACTGCCGTAAGTGACGCCAATTTTTTGTCTCAGCTGGTTGAGGAAAATGACGGTGCAGCCAGATTTCCCAATATTACCGGCGACTTTACGTAGCGCTTTGCTCATCAGACGTGCCTGTAAGCCCACCTGGTTGTCGCTCATTTCGCCTTCAATTTCTGCACGAGGCACCAAGGCAGCCACTGAGTCGATGACAACGATATCTACGGCTGACGATCGCACTAATTGATCGACAATTTCTAGGGCAGCCTCACCGTTGTCAGGTTGGGAAATTAAGAGGTTGTTAATATCCACACCCAGAACGGCAGAGTAGGCGGGGTCTAGGGCGTGTTCAGCATCGACATAAGCAGCAACGCCTCCGGCTTTTTGCACTTCTGCTACTGCATGCAAAGCTAGGGTTGTCTTACCAGCACTTTCTGGACCATAAATTTCAATAATACGCCCTTTGGGCAAACCACCGCCCAAGGCTAAATCCAGCGTAATTGCCCCACTGGAGATGGTTTCCACCTTCATGCGGGCGGCATCTCCCAGGCGCATGATGGAGCCTTTGCCAAAGTGGCGCTCAATCTGGTTTAGCACCAAATTCAGGGCTTTTTCCTTTTCGGGACTGTTCGTGATTTGGGTAGCCATTAATGCTTTAAGACCTGTGTTGGGAATCGCAGTGGATCATATGTTCTATTTTAACGCCCTG
>DATNQP010000601.1:0-3589 GCA_036703965.1 Leptolyngbyaceae cyanobacterium | reverse complement strand
GGGGGCGGATGATGCACCAGGGATGCAGCCGTTGTAAGTAAGTCATGATGCTGTCCTCTTGGAATTGGCGGGTTGCTTTTTGATAGCGCTTTGAACGATGTTCTCTAGGGCGTGGCGTCGGGTGTCGTTATCTTGTGGGTGAAGTACCCAGGCGCTAATCGGGGCAGGTTGATAGGTCAGCGTGTAGAAGTGGTCAGGGGTGATGATGACTTTCCATACAGGCTGTTTGGGTTGTTTCCGAAGTTGGTAGCCGCGTTGATGCAGTGCTGCTTTTATGGCAGCAATGTCTGTGGCGACTCGGAGTGCTTCGGTCGCTTTGGATTTTTTCATTGGTAATGGTTTCTACTTAAAAATGATGTCTCCATATGTGAGACACCTAAATTCTACATCATGTCTCCATAAACGAGACATTTACGGAGTCATCAGCCTCTGACACCATGTCCTTGGGACACGCTTCGCGAAGAGGGGCATGGGAAAAGTAGGCAAAGCCCTTAAGCAGGTTTTAGAAACCTATGGAATTACGCAAAATAGGTTGGCAGTAGTAATGGAAACTAGACGCTCGAATGTTGGTCGCTGGTATCACGAACAGATAGACCCAACGGGTGACACCATTGCTGAGATCGTTGCAGCTTTAAGGAAAATCGAGTCAGCCGCCGCTCAGGAGTTTATTAGGCTTTACCTGGGTGAGTCGAGTGATGATGAGGAGTAGGGATAGTGGGAGAAGTGCGATCGCTCTGAGCACTCTTAACCCTTGTCAAGCGGGTTTGGTTTGTATAGCCCCAGATTTCAATCTGTGGGCATCTCCTGATGCTCCGGACATAATATCTCTATGTGTTTCTCAGCCATATTTCTTGGGAAAAATAAGCTTGGCGGTTAGAAACCGCAGCTACACAACCGAAACCCGCCTAGGCGGGTTAAAGAAGCATGAAAATATTCGGAACTACGTTCTAGTTCTAGTCGAATAGCATTACAGCCAAGTTTATAAGCAAATTTAAAAGGTCTTCCAGCACCCAGAGCTGCGTAGAAACCTACTGAAAACTTAATTGCGGCATTGTCACCAATTTCCTTGCTCATGGCAATTACATAATCAATGTGTTGTGCAATGGCTTCGGCTTGGAATTTTGAGTAACAAGCATTGAGAACAACACACTCAACCTGCTCGGAAAACAACTCGAAAAGTTCAGCCAGTGCCTCTGAGTCTACTAACTTTTCTTGACCAATCGCATCTTCAAATACTAAACCGTCTTGTCCTGCTCCGTGTCCGCTGAAGTGAACAATGTGCGGATCGAAGTCCAACATAGCCTGTTGTATATCTATTGGACGGACTGCACCTGCTGAATTTATGGGAATCTTGCCATATCCGGCTAGACGCAACCGTTCCTTAATTTCGCGCTCTTCTTCTTGCAGGCGAAGATTCTGTGTACCTTTAGGATTAGCTGCCAGCAGTAGAATTGATTTCATTGAAGTGCGATCGTTCATTCCAGAGAATCCTGATAGTCGTTACTGAGTGCTTGGCTATCTCACTTGGGTTCTGTTCGCTTGAACGTAAGTTTAATCGCACCTTTGCTTGCCGCCTTGCCCCCAGTCCCCATGAGCTTGATTTCACCTTCGCCGCTAATTTCTACTGACAGCTCAATTTCATCCAACTGCATCCCGGAGTTCTTTTGAGTTTCCTGTTCAGCTTGGTGGAATATCCGACTCACTGACTTGAGAAATCGAGACATCTTTTGCTCTAGCGCGGGAACAGAAACCTTGACTCCCTTCTCTTGTGCAACCTCTCGATAACTTCTGTGCGGTTCAGAACCTTGAGAAGCATCATCCGTAACAATCCAAATTGTCTGTTCGTTGGATTCGTCAGCCATGCTAGCCCCTTAAGAATTCTGTGTGTACGCTGTGCTAATTCAATTTACGTTTTTCTCTCAGCCAGCTCAGGCTAAAAAAACTAAAGGCATCTATCTGAAGTATAAACGTGGAGAATCCTTGAACTCAGGAGTAAAGCAACCAGCAAACGCTGCGGCTAAACCTCCTCACTGGCACAATAAACCTGATTCATAATGGCTATAAGCAGCCGAATCACCATGCCAATTGAGGTTAACAATCGTGTCAGTCAGTTCCCAAGAGATTGAAGTCAAGTTCACGATCGCGATTCCTGAAATCGATGAGGCTCAAAGGTTAGAAGCCGAGCGCAAAGCACGGGAAGCCTTTATCATGGAATTGCTCAGACAGGGAAACATCAGCGCTGGACGAGCAGCAGAACTATTGAGCATCGATCGCTGGCAATTGTCCGATCTCATTGGACTTTATCGAATCTCGCCCTTTGCACCCCAAACTCCAGAAGAACTAGAACGCGAAGTTGCTGAAACTGCCCGTCTGTTGGAGCAATCTTCGCAGTGATTATCGTCTCAGACACAACACCCTTGAGCGAACTGGCAAAAGTGGGACAGGTCGCTCTTTTACAGGGTGTCTTTGGGCAAGTTATTACCTTCTGCCCTCTGCCCTCTGCCTTCTGCCTTTCTTTGATCAACCAGAATCTTCTGAAGGCGAGTGCCACTATCCATGTTTTGCTTATCGAGTTTTGTGCCAGTCTTTCCAGTCATTGACGCAGTTGTATTTTCAGTTCGCGCAGCATCGGACTGGTTCCTTCATCAATGGCTTTTTGCACCAGTTGGGGAATCATTTCGGTGATGGGCAGGTTGGGAAAGATAGAGCTGACAGATGATTCGGCATAGTCACCATTCTGGAGGATGTAAATCTTGAGTTGGCGATTCCGATAAATCCACACTTCCGAAACGCGCAAAGCTTGATAGGCATCCAGAGTAGTCCTTGAAGTGACATCAGACTCAATGGCGAGATCAGGGGGTGGGTAAATATCCAAATTCATGTCGGTACAGCCTCGGACATGACTGGCATTCTGGATGTAGAAGCAGGTATCGGGTTCAACTCCGGCAATTTCTGGTTGCTTCAGAGTAGTTGAGCCAAAATCTTCCCAGTCCTGTCCTTGGGCATCCAGAATGGCTTTGACAATATCAGCAATCATGCGATGGGGTCTTTCATGCAATGCCAGAGGAGAAATGATTTCGAGAGTGCCTCGGTAGTAAGCTACGCGGGTGCTGCGCTGTTCTCCCAGTTCAGCAAGAAGTTGTTCAAAATCCTGCCAGGACAAATTATGAATGCTAATCATGCTACCGGGAGTGAGTTCAATGGCACGAATGGGAATGGTAACGCTCATCGGTAGTTCCTCCGTCGATGCTCAGGCAGCTTTTTCAACCGTAACTCGCCGTTCACCCAGAAGGCTCCAAATGTATCAAAAAAGGCAATATCAAAGTCGTTGATGACTAACTGACAGTCATTTCCAAAAAGCGATCGCCCAGTTCAAGGTGTGCCTCTAGAGAGGGGTTTGGCTGCTTGTGTTCACTTACGGTGGAAGTATCGCTGGTAAGCCAATATTCCAGTGAATAACTCAAGCCCTTAACTGAACGGAAACGGAGCGACAGCAGATGAATGCGGAAGAACTCAGGCAACGATATGTGGCTGGAGAGCGAGACTTTAGCATAATCGACCTCAGGGAGGCAGTGCTGGAAGGCATAGA
>DATNQP010000600.1:0-6051 GCA_036703965.1 Leptolyngbyaceae cyanobacterium | reverse complement strand
CGCGGATTACGGATTTGGCGACCTCGCCTTCGCGGAAGTCGTGCAGCGCATCAGGCTCTATCTACCGGATGCTGAGCCAATACTCACGCCTGTGCCAGCTTTTGCCACGCTAGCGGCAGGATTCTGTGTCGCGCAATTGGGTTTGAATAAAGCGCCCACTGGAACCATCATTTACCACAACGTTGCCCCGCGAGAAGATGATGAACAGGCGCGTGCCGGGAATGCAGGTGAGCGTCTGGCTTTCGCACGTCTGCCAACGGGTGTGCGCGTTGTCGGCGTCAATGCTGGTTATGCCTTCTCGTTCGTGCGCGATTTGGCAGTTGAGTTACGCTGGGCGGCTGTAGCAGCTGAAGGTTCACAGTTTCGTTCTCGTGACTTGTTTCCGGAAGCAGCAGGCGCGATCGCATTAGGTCAACCCGATGCTTTAGGTGAGGAGATTCCCCCTTCTGATATACCCGACGTGCCGCCGAACTCTATTGCCTATATTGACGGCTACGGCAACTTGAAAACCACGATTAAGCATGATGCTAGCAAAGGAGACTCCGGTCATAAGGTTCGGTTGCAGATTGGTGAGAAGGAACAGGACGCGATCGCGAGTGATGGCAGCTTTGCCGTCGAATCCGGACAGTTAGCGTTTGCACCTGGTAGCAGTGGCTGGACAAATGCACAAGGCGAACAAACGCGCTGGATGGAAGCTTTCTTGCGCGGTGGTAATGCCTGGGAATCATTTGGTTGCCCTGCGATCGCTACGCCTATACAAATGAGTTGATTAAAGCTGAATTTCGACGGGTACGATTTGGCAGTTTGGTGTCCTGCATCTTGGCAGTTTGGTGTCCTGCATCGTCAGCACAAATTAGTTACGCAAGAATTAACCCTTTATCGCGTGCCAACGGATTTAGAACCGTTGATGAGGATTCTCGTCGCAGCGGTGTGAAGTATAGGCAGGTGAATTACTGATTGCGATCATTGTCTGATAGTCGTTCTAATGCTTCCCGTGCGACGGCGCTCAATCCGGCTGTGATTGTAAGCTTACAGAGGAGGAACTAGCAGCACTTCAACCGCGAACCCGTGTCCCACTTCTGCGATCGCATTAAGGCTTACAGACGTAGTGTAGAGCCAGTTGTGAAGAAACTGGGGAAAGTTTATCTTGTATAGAAGGTTGTTCCTCATAAGGGAATTTTACCCTATGCTGCCAAGCTGGACTTCATGGGTGAATACAACGGCTCACTTCACGTCATCAAGTGGACATCACAGACAGAGGTGGTAGCTCATTTGATGCACCTCGGTGACAAGCTAGAGCAAGTTACGGCACAAGTAAAGGCAGTCAGAGACTTCTATAACCTGGAAGTCAGTCGCGCACTGATTGTTGTCGCCTATCCTTACGGAGATGCAACTATCTTTACGCTTGAGCTAGAGGACTTGGCTAACTGCTGGAAAAATCATTTAGTACCGCGACTCAAGCGATTCTACGCTGAGCGGGTGCCACTTGCTTCCTAATTTCATAAATTACAGAGGCGCGATTAATCGCGCCTCTACCCAATATTAGAATTATGAATAAGCTTACAGAACTACAAGAACAAGAATATCAATTGATTGGCGATTATCTTACTCAATTACCTTCAGAAAAGCTGATATCTCATGCAAAGACAGACGAGCAGCGAATGGAGTGGTTCACTTTGAGAATGGACTATATATTACTGTCAGTGTTTTGGAAAGAAAGACTGTATAGCATAGCTAACCCATTGGATTGCGTTGTTGATAAGAAACAAATTGACCCGTGGATTTATGAAAATTACAAGCTAAGGACAACTTACCTCTTGCGTCTATGGAAACTCATACAAGTTGCTGAGCCGCCATACCGCGAAAGCTATATAAAAGCAAACATATCTTTTAAGTACCCTTTCAAATCGCCCTTTGAAATGTTCATTGCCTTCTTGCAAGAGGAAGCTGAAGATGAGTTTTTGCCCTGTTTACAGAGTTACTACGAAAAATCGCTTCCTAAGATGAGAAAAATGATAGATTTAGGTCAAAAGGCGCATTTAATTGAAGATAAATTAAGTTCAATGAATATAGTTATTGAAGATCAACGTAATTCAATCGAAAAGTCCACATATAAATCTTTGGAAAAGAGGCATTTTGTTAAAGAAAGACGCTGGTATTTTCTTTTCATTACCTTTTGTCGCATAGAAGGAAATTCACATAGACAGATTAGAGACAAGTTTAATCAGTTTATGAAGGCGTTTTACAAACTTCAGAAAAATATAGCTACTTCAACTCGTAAGAGAGAATCCCCTACCTGGCAAAATAGGTACTCCTACGCTTGGAAAAAGGGTAGGAAAGTGCGTGCGAACAAAGGTGGTGCTTATCAGGGTTAACAATTCTTCACATCCTTGACACATTCGATCTAAGCACTAGGAGCAGGATCTAATCTCAGAAGTGTAAACCTCCTGTCAAGAGGAAATCTATGATTAGACCATCGGCTTCAAAACAAGACGTTCTCGCGGTTGTTATTTTAATACTCGTGATTGGCTCTGTGATACTTGCCGTCATTGACCAAAGCACTCGCCCAGCTTTTGCTGACCTGGTAAAAGTGACTTTAGGTGCTTACATCGGTTTGCTGATGCCTAACAAGAAATCGGGAGAACGATAACAGCTAAAGAAAATCAAACCCCTTACTGAAAAAGTAGGGGGTCTGCCAAAAGTTCTGTCATTCATTGACTAGAGCTAGTTGGACCCCAAACCCCTGATAAATTAAAAACAGTCAATTAAAGCTAATTGCTAGCCGTGTCCAGCAGCGAACCTCCTGTACACTTACACCTTCTCTCAAGCTTTGAAGCTCAATGGGAAGGCTTGAACCTCATCTATGAGCTAGAACCCGCTGACGAAATGCCTGAAACTTACCTCCCTCAGCACTTTATCCTCATTGCTCTGGATGATTTTCGTGCCACCTATCTGCTTGATGGACGTTGGAAGCACGTAGATTACGCCAAAGGGGAGATTGCCATTATCCCGGCTACCCAATCCTTGCCCAAGACACAAGTCGATCGCGAAGTTCCATTACTCGAACTGTTTCTTGAACCTGCTACACTTGCCCGTGCTGCTTGTGAATCTGCCGACACAAATAAAGTCGAATTAGTGCCGCAGTTGCAGATATGCGACCCCTTAATTCAACATATGGGACTGGCACTCAAGGCGGAGTTAGAAGTTGGAGGCACCGAAAGTCGGCTTTACGCTGAGTCTATGGCAACAGCACTATCGGCGCATTTGCTCAGGCGGTACTGTTCCCACCCACAAGAGATTAAAGACTATACAGGCGGATTGTCGAAATATAAGCTAAGGCAAGCGGTAAACTACATCAACGAGCATTTAGACCAAAACTTGACCCTGGCTGAAATCGCTGATGCCGTGCGGATGAGTCCGAATTACTTTGCCAGTTTGTTCAAGCAATCTACAGGACTTACACCCCATCAGTACGTGATGAAATGCCGGATTGAGAAAGCCAAGCAGTTGCTGCATCACCAACAGTTGACGCTTGTTGAAATCTGTCAGGAAGTTGGTTTCACGAGTCAGAGTCATTTCACCAGGGTGTTTCGCCAACATACCAAAACGACACCAAAGGCATACAGAGACGCTCTTTGAATTCTGAAGATTAGGACATTTTTCGGGAGATTAGGCAAGACAGGACTAGAGAGCGATCGCTAAATTGTGTACCTAATACCTATTTCATTCGTGTTTGCGACAAATCTTCGATCCCCCCTAGCCCCCCTTAACAAGGGGGGAACCAGAGTCAAAGTCCCCCTTTTTAAGGGGGATTAGGGAGATATATAGCAGTCGCCAAGGCAATTAGGACTCTCGCCAAATACTGAAACCTTAATCCCTCAATGTTTTCCCTTCTGCCTTCTGCCCTCTGCCCTCTGCCTTTTGCTATATCATGTGTTGCATCTTTTTTTGAAATTGGTATATGAGCAATATTGTCTAAGGAATAGCACCGCATGAGAGGTACACAATTCGCTTTACACGGATGGCGCATCGTTGGTTTTTCAGCGCTGACAGTAGGCTCTATAGTTGGCGTAATTTGGCTGTTTCATGGTATTGACGAACAAGGAATGCGGATGGCAATTCGAGCAACAGGTCGTACATCAACCATCCTGTTTCTCAGTGCGTTTGTTGCTTCCTCACTTCGTAAACTTTGGTCAACCCCACTCTCGGCATGGCTGTTGAAAAATCGCCGCTATCTGGGAATATCGATGGCAGTATCGCATACTTATCATGCGATCGCTCTTTTCGGTTTATGGTTCGTGACTGCTGGAGCTGCTCCGCAATTAGGACTTTTGGGAACATTTGGCTACGTCTTGCTAATTGCCATGACTCTAACCTCCTTCAAGCGCCCAGCAGCTTGGTTGGGTAACCGAAGCTGGAAGATTTTGCACACCACTGGAATGCACTTTTTCTGGCTGGGTTTACTGTTTGAATACAGCTCCAATCTTCCCAAATCAATGCTGATCTATTCCCCCTTTGTCATCTTGTTAGTCTTAGCGATGATGCTTCGGTTGGCTGCGTCGAGAAAGCAGAAGGAGTTAGTTGCTTAAAAATCCCTTTTATGCAAAGAAACCATCTGCCTAAAATCGGCAAGTTCCACCTTTGGTTAGGAGTTCTCAATGCTCATTCCTCAACTTGAAACCCAGCGCCTAATCTTACGCGCATTCGACGAAAAAGACCTTGATGCTTATGCTGAGATGTGTGCCGATGCCGAGGTGATGCGTTATATCGGCAAAGGGCAGACATTATCCCGCTTTGAGGCTTGGCGAAATATGGCGATGATGCTCGGTCACTGGCAGTTACGGGGCTATGGTATGTGGGCTGTCGAGGAACGCTCTAGTGGTGTAATGATTGGTCGGATCGGTTGCTGGCAACCGGAGGACTGGCCTGGATTTGAAATTGGCTGGACGTTGCGACGGCGTTACTGGGGTTGTGGCTACGCGACAGAGGCAGCAAGAGCGGCGATGGCTTATGCTTTTGGTGAGTTGCAGCAATCCCATGTAATTAGTCTGATTCGTCCGGATAATTCGGCTTCAAGGCGGGTTGCCCAGAAGTTAGGGGAGAAAGTTAAAGGGACGACAGAAATCTTTGGGATGGAGGCGGTCATTTACGGGATTAGTCGAGAAGATTGGCAAAGCTCGATCACCTGAAGCAACTGTTTGCAGATTATGCCGCAAAAAACCCTGCATACCGAAATCGCATTCAATTTCCCCGTTTCTATGCAGAGCGAGTTGCTTCATTAACCCAAGCGAGAGAATTAGGCTGGTTTGTCGCTCATGCTGTGGTTCTCAGTGGCGATCGCCAGCAAGAGTTATTGACTCTGACCGATGAAAACTTAATCCATAATTTAAGCCATATTCTTGAGGAAAGTTAAATACCACCATCATCTTGCCAACAAACTAGCTTCACCACACAATGCCGATTGCGCCAGAGTTTCACTGCCCAATACAGTATCGTGCAGCTCAGTATCATCTGAGAAAGCCACTGTAGCCAGTGTATCTGAAGTCCGAGCCGAGACAGCCCCAACACTAAAGCATCGTCACAAAAACTGAGCAGGAAGGGCAATAACTGACTAAAGAAACTATGAACTGGCTTTTCCAGGTTAACATCCATGCTAATGAGATTGCTTCACAAGGCAATCTTTAAGAGAATCATTAATACACGCCTTGTGAAAAAAGGCACTGCCTTCTTAACTAGCTTTCTTCTAATTTTTTAGCTACTTAAGAGTTTGTTGATAAATATATAAGTTGTACACAGAGGTTTTTTAAAGAATATGCACCAGAGGTTGAGTTTTCTTTCAAAGTGCTATTAGGGCGACAGCATCCTCGTGCTACTTTTGTATTTATCTAACAATAGGCTACCAATTAAAATCCTTCGGCACTGACACCCTTTAGGTAGAACCCAAGTCATTCTAGAGTTAGAACATCCCTAGTGGAGCAATATCTATCCAATGGCAATATTGCGTTGATATCGAATGCCGAAAGCAGGGGGAGCAGGGGGAGGCAGGGCTAG
>DATNQP010000599.1:0-10670 GCA_036703965.1 Leptolyngbyaceae cyanobacterium | reverse complement strand
AATCCAATAAAAAATCCCCGATACGGTTAGGGGATTAAGGCATTATTATCGGAGCAGTAAAACTAGGAATGTGAGATAACTGTCCTTTTTTATCTAATTCGGGACTTTTAGCGTTTTATCACTATAGCGCTTCCTATGCAGGTGAGGTATAACCAGATCTCCTTATAAAGCCTTTCAGCTTTGAGGATATACCTCATTTGATCGAAAATCGTTATATATCTTTTCATTCTCTTTGCAAGTAACTCTTTTCAAAGTTCTGGCTGCGAAACAGCGAACATATATCTCATTATCGTCCAAGGCTTCGATAAGAACAGAAATAGGGATTTCAACTTCTGAGTCTATAGAGTTTAGAGCCTTAGCAGCAAGATAACGAATTTCCCCTTGTTCATCTTTCAAAGCTTCAATAAGAGCAGGAACAGCAAGTTTAGCTTCAGAACCGAGTTTCGATAGAACCCAAGCAGAATACCAGCGAACTTCGTCCTCTTCATCTTTCAAAGCTTCAATAAGAACAGGAACAGACCATTCAACTTTCCGATCAAGATTTGCCCAACTGCTACTAGCAATACGCCTAAAAGCTGTCTTAAGGAGTGCTAAAAAATTGAAACTTTTGGTATTAGTAAGCTGTAATTCCATAAAACGCATCCATGAAAGTTTTTTGATTATCCAAAACCATATCAGCAGTTATACCTTTTCTATGTTTAGAAGCTACATATAGTTGATTCATCTTCTACCAAATTCTCCTTGTACAGAATTTGGTATTACTTCTCGTATCTTGTCTCTCCTATCTGTAGTCTCTCGAAATGCGAAGTGGTATTAACCTGATTACAACTTTTTACTCTCAATAGCCAAGTAAAACAAGCACTTGCACCTTCATCTTTATAAAATCTTTATAAGGTGAAGTTGCTTAAATACTTATGGATGTAAAGACTTATAAAGTGTAAAGAAAACGAGATTTTACCTCTCTCAGCTCCATACAGGCTCATTGATTTAATTGGTCACAGAAGGTCTTACAACAATTATTCAAGAAGCGATGACCGTGTAGTTAAGCAAATACGTTAAAATCATAAATTGAATTTATATTGCGTCTTAAAGCCATTAGGGTTCATACTTTGGCACAACTTCATAATGAACAGATGCATTATCGCTTACTTAAATCTTTAATTTGGTGTTGGGAGCTTCACTGCAATTGCTCCAAGCAGAGTTGACGGAAATCTTCGCCTCGATGCTCAAAGCTTTGATATTGGTCGAAGCTAGCACAAGCTGGTGAAAGTAGAACAACACGGGCATCATACTGTTGAGCGAGTTCAGCAGCTCTAGGTACAGCTTGTGCAATTGTTTCGACAATTTCGTAACGGTCGTAGCCTGCTTGTTTCAGGCGTTTAGCAAAAGCAGTGGCGGCGTCCCCGATGAGTAAGACAGCAGCAGCTTTGGCTTGAATGGTCTCAATCCATCGAGTGTCGTCACCGGCTTTCGCTTCACCACCCGCAATCAAGATGGTAGGACTGGCAACAGAGGCTAATCCGACTTGGGCCGCGTCGTAGTTGGTGGCCTTACTATCGTTGATGAAATCTATACCTTGCCAGCTAATGATGTGTTCGAGTCGGTGGGGGACACCAGGGAAGTTAGCAATAGCTTGCGCGATCGCATCTTTCTCAATCCCCGCCAACCGCGCTGCGGCAACAGCCATCAGGAGATTTTGCTGATTGTGTGATCCCACCATCTGTAACGATGCTACCGGCACAATTGGCTCATCCTGGGAAAATACCCAACCTTCTTTAAGGTAGGTTCCTCGACTGGGGTCGCCTAACAGATGCTCTCTGCCGTTTACACTTGTCCAATGGGCATTCGGCCAGTCATTGACACCCCTTTGGCGGAGGTAAAGATCGTCGCTGTTGATTACTTGCAAGTGTGATCGCCTCAAAAGAGCTGCTTTGATGTTGTAGTAGTTCTCTAATGTCTGATGACGACTGAGGTGATCGGGCGTAAAGGTCGTCCAGATGCTAATTTGGGGAGCAAGATCGCCTGAGGATTCAATTTGGTAACTACTAATTTCTGCAATCACCCAATCAAGAGAGTGGGCACTGGGAACTGGAGACTTTAAGGCAACTTCACAGGCGGCGTAGCCGATGTTACCGCAGGCAGGTGCATTGAAACCAGCAACTTGAAAGATTGCAGCAATCAGGGCGGTGGTAGTCGTTTTGCCATTGGTGCCAGTAATAGCAACCCAGGGGATGGATTGGAGATGTCGCCAAGCCAGTTCCATTTCCCCAATCGTGTCAATACATTGGTTTCTCGCTTCCACCAACAGAGGGCTATCCCAAGGAACGCCGGGACTAACGACAATTAACTGGGGTAACTCAGAGGCTTTTAAATCAAGGGAAGAGCCTAGCTGAACTGTAATTCCTTCCTTTGAAAGTTCTTGTTGTTGTTGGCGTAGGGATTCGGAGGAGTTGCGATCGCTTAGTATCACTTCCCAACCTTCCCGTTTTAAGAGTCGTGCCGCCGCAATACCTGACCTTCCTAGTCCGATAACATGAGCGTTGCCCATAATTTGAATGGCAAGATTCCCTGGTGAGAGCAATCCTCATGTTACCGCTTAAGGGAATCTTGTGGTAAAACGCTAAATTCCTCAATTTCCTGGACTTTTTAGGCAAAATCCTGCCTTAATAGGGAAAAACAAGCCCTTTACCCAGCTTCATATAGCCCATCTCTACTTATGGCTTACTTTCTCAGGCTCCTTACTTTTTCAAAAAAAAATACCATACAGTTGAGGGAAGTGAGTAATCTTGTTAAAGTTAAGTTATGTGAATGCTACTTTCAGAATCTTTTGTGAAAGTTGAGTAGGTGTGCCAATCCCTGGGGAGCGAAAGCTAAGAATTACCAGGTAGATATTCATCCTAGGGCCGGTCTTGAGGAGGTATAAGGTTGATCAAGCTTTTGATTTCGATCGAGAAACTTAAAATATAAGCCGACAATCCTTAAGATAAATTAACAATGCCACAGAAAATTCTCTATGTTCGCCTTCCCTGCAATCCCATCTTTCCGATTGGCGTCGTCTACTTAGCTGACCACGTTCACAAACTATTTCCAGAGGTCGAGCAGCGCATTTTTGACTTGGGAAGCGTACCTCCCCTAGATTTTGCAAGTGCCCTGGACGTTTGCGTAGACGAATTTCAACCAACGCTACTGGTATTTTCCTGGCGTGATATTCAAATTTACGCCCCAGTCGGCGGGAGAGGAGGCAACCCTCTACAAAACGCCTTTGAATTCTTCTATGCTTGGAATCCGTTATTAAAGTTGCATGGTGCTTTTGGGCTGCTGCGTCTAGCCATTTCCTACTATGCAGAACTCTGGCGCAATCGGGGGTTAATTACAAGAGGGCTTAAACGTGCTCGGAAATATAATCCAGACGTTCGCGCCGTTGTCGGTGGTGGGGCGGTCAGTGTGTTCTATGAGCAACTGGGCAAAGAGTTACCTGCTGGAACCATTATTTCCGTGGGAGAAGGGGAAGCACTACTGGAGAAATTTCTTCGAGGTCAAGAGTTTCGGGATGAACGGTGTTATGTGGTGGGTGAGGCAACGCCGCGCGATCGCATGATACACGAGTGGCCGACCCCGATTGAGAAAAGTGCTTGTAACTATGACTATATTCAAAGTATTTGGTCTGAGTTTCAATACTACTTACAAGACCAGGATTTTTATATAGGAGTCCAAACTAAACGTGGTTGTCCCCACAACTGCTGTTACTGCATTTATACAGTAGTCGAAGGCAAACAGGTAAGGATTAACCCAGCTGATGAAGTCGTTGCTGAGATGCGACAACTCTATGACCGAGGCATCCGTAACTTCTGGTTCACCGATGCTCAGTTTATTCCGGCGCGTAAATTTATTGACGATGCCGTTGAGCTGTTGCAAAAAATTCTAGACTCTGGGATGACGGATATTCACTGGGCAGCATACATTCGGGCAGATAACTTGACGCCTCAACTATGCGACCTGATGGTGAAGACTGGGATGAATTACTTTGAAATTGGCATCACCAGCGGTTCTCAAGAACTCGTCCGGAAGATGCGGATGGGTTATAACTTGCGCACCGTCTTGGAAAACTGTCGTGATTTGAAGGCAGCTGGTTTCAATGACATGGTATCCGTCAACTACTCCTTTAATGTTATTGACGAGCGACCAGAAACGATTCGTCAAACAATTGCCTATCACCGCGAGTTAGAACGGATTTTTGGTGCTGATAAAGTTGAACCTGCAATTTTCTTCATCGGTTTACAACCTCACACTCACTTGGAAGAGTATGCCTTCGAGAACAATATCCTCAAGCGAGACTATGATCCGATGAACCTGAAACCTTGGACAGTGAAGAAACTGATGTGGAACCCAGAACCGCTCGGTTCCTTCTTTGGTGAAGTTTGTCTCCAGGCTTGGCGACAGAATCCTAATGACTTTGGTCGTGAAGTCATGAAGATTCTTGAAGAAAAACTGGGTTGTGCCCAGTTAGAGGAAGCCCTGGCTGCCCCCGTTGAATCTCACAAAAAACAACTAGTTACAGCTAATTAGTTGTTGGTTATTGGTTATTAGTTCTTGGTTATTATCAAACAACAAACAACAGATAACAAACAACACATAACAAACAATGCTGGAAGGTTCGATCTTACAAAAACTAGAAACAGCCCATCGAGGAGGTAAAAGACCTCTAAATTTTGGGGTTTATTACAAAAACACCCTCGTTGCGCTGTGCCATGCCTTGGAAGACTTCATTCTAGAGTCAGACAGTACACCTCTGATGATGACAGCCTTCCAGCGAGGGAAGTGGTATCTAGAAGAGGCAGAGCGCTATGGAGAACTCGCCGAAAAGTCGTCTCAGGTGGTGATTATGGCGGCACCTGATGCTGGCTTTGGGTCACATCCTACCAGCCAGCGCGGCAATGTTGCCTTGGTGAGTCTAGAACCAGTTGACCCAGTTGCTCAAGAGTGGCACCTGATGATTTTGTCGGAAACATACACAGCAATGGTCTTGTGTCAAGAGTTATCCGTCTCAGATTATGGGGCTAAAGGATCACCAGAGAATGACCTAGAACGCAAGTTCTACGGCTTTTGGACATTTGAGCCGGAATTGGTACAGGAGACAGTAGAGCTAGCGATCGCGCATATTGGTCATTACGATCCAGACTTACAAAAAGTTTTAACGGCACAAGTAGAGAAGATTGGTGCTGCCTACAGCACCAAGCAGCGAGATGATGTAGCGGTAGTGGTGTCACGGGTGGTGGATTATCTCCAACACAGTCACGAAGATTTATCTCACCTTGGAGAGAGGGAACCTCTGGCTGCACCGATTCAAGAACAGGCTTTGGATGAGAACCTGTTTTCTAGCGAAATGCAGGCATTCTTACGCATGGCGCAGTTGATAGACCAGGCGGATGCGACAAACCCAATGGCAGCCGCTGAGGTGGCGGCGCTATCAGAGGCGATGGGGCAGCTTTTGGATTTACCAGCTTGGCAGCTGAAGCGCCTGCGTCTGGCTGGTTTGCTACACGGGCTGGGTTCCTCGATAGTGACGGCGGTTCACGCCCAGGAAGAAGCTCCTTGCTGTCCGCTGATGCCCGGAGTACAAGCATTGCGATCCATGCCACAGCTAAACGCGATCGCCCAAATCCTTACTCACCAAACCGAGAAGTGGAACGGCACTGGCACCCCTGCTGGAGTAGGGTATGATGCCATACCCTTAGAATCAAGAATTCTGGGGCTAGTTACAGAGTTTCAGTGGCAACTCAGGCAGATACGGATGCTCCAGGAACGAGAAGATGAGCCAACCCTCACCCAGGAAGAAATCTTGTCCAGAGCTTTGGCTGAATGTCAAGGAAAGGCAGGAGAGGCTTTTGACCCTAAACTAGTTGAAGCCTTAGCTTTGTTGGTGATGGGGATGCAACAGGGGATGAGCTTGCAGACAAATCAACCTAAAATTGCAGGGGGGATGTGGTTGCTCAACTCCCCCTCCGATGAAGAGTTAAAGGTTGGCAGGTTGAAGGTTGAAGGTTAGAACTTTCAACTACTCAACGTTCAACTCTTGCGACATGAACTAGACTAACCCAATGTTTCTCAATTGAAATGATGGAGATAGATGCAATTCGGGCGGGAAAACTCAAGCAGCTGCCGGGAGCTGATTTAGAAGACGAAGACCTCTCTGGCAGCCAACTAGAGCGTATTAATCTAGCAGGTGCGACTTTGGTGGGGACAAATTTTTCAGGCTCCAATCTCAATGGAGCCCGTCTAGATGGTGCTAATCTCGTAGGTGCCCAACTAGCGTCAGCTGACTTACGGGCAAATTTTCTGGGGGCTAACCTGATGCAAGCGGACTTGACAGGGGCTGATTTACGCGGCAGTAACCTGCGAGGCGCTAACTTGATGGGAGCTAAGCTCTCTAAGGCGTCTTTCACAGGTGCTTTTTTGAGTGGTGCTAATCTAATGGGTGTTAGCTTGCAGGGGGTTGACCTACGAGGTGCTGATCTACGGGGAGCCAATCTTAACGGTGCCAATCTCAAAGGGGCAGATTTGTCTCAAGCTGATTTACAAGGGGCTAGCTTGAGCGAAGCTAATCTGGAAGAGACAGACTTACGGGGTGCTAATCTAGCAGGCGCGAATTTAATGAGGGCGAATCTTCTCTGTGCTGAGTTAGAGGGTGCTAATTTGGAGGGCGTAAGTTTATCTCAAGCCTGTCTAATCGGTACATCTGAGGCTAAAGTGTCTCAGCCTCTGGAACAGGTTAAAATCCCGTTGAAGATTGTTGAAATGGAGCATACTTCAAAAAAAACAGATGCCAAATGAACGGCGATCTAAATGCACGGACCAGCAAGTCGCCTGCTGCGACGAGGGCGAAGCGCCGTGAGGCGCTAACCTATCCGACTTACATCTCCCTTTTGTCCCTCTGCATCTCTGCGGTTGCAACAAATTACCTGTAATCGGAAACAATACAACTGGCAGATGGCTTCATCCTTTACTTGCATCTAAAAGGGCACCCATGAGCGGTGCCCCTACAGAAATTTTCAGTTTGGAAGTTACCTGAAACCTACAGCAGCTTGCCAGACGAAGGCCAGCAGTAAGAAGAAGACAGGGATAACCGGGAGAATGTCTACTAAGGGGTCAAAGATGGCGTAAGCTTCCGGCAGTTTGGCCAATAGCAGTGCAGCTTCCATGTTTAAATTTACCTTTCCAACACAGTTTTCAGAATTGACATGTATCTTAACACAAACGTTGTGCAAGCTTAAGCGGGTGTTGGGCTGTCTAGCCACTGGGCAAATTCTATAGTGAAGCGATCGCTCAAAATCGCCGATCGGATTTCTTGAGTAAAGCGAATAAGCTCAGTGAGGTTGTGCAGGGAGAGCAACATATAGCCGAGAGCTTCCTTGCACCGCACCAGATGACTCAAGTAAGCGCGGCTAAAGGTCTGGCAACCATAACAAGGGCAACTAGCGTCGAGAGGAGTGAAATCTTCCCTAAATCGGGCATTTTTCAAGTTCCAGCGTTCTCCCTGTACCAATGCAGCACCGTGGCGTCCTAAACGGGTAGGAATCACACAGTCAAATAAATCTACTCCCGATGCGATCGCGCGTGCTATTTCCCGATAGGTTCCAACGCCCATCAGATAACGAGGCTTATCGGATGGTAGGTAAGGCGCAGTTGCTTCAACAATTTGGTGAATTAGATCGGCAGGTTCACCCACACTAACACCGCCAATAGCATAACCGGGTAAATCTAACGACACCAATGCTTGGGCAGCAGCACGACGTAAATCTAGGTAAACTCCCCCCTGAACAATGCCAAATAATGCTTGGTCGGCTCGGCGTGCATGAGCATCAATACAACGCTTTAGCCAACGGTAGGTACGCTCAACAGCTGCCTCGACCTCTGCTCGCTCAGCTGGGTAAGGGGGACACTCATCAAATGCCATAATGACATCTGCCCCTAGTGCATTCTGAATCTCAATTGACCGCTCTGGTGTCAGATTAATCATTCGTCCATCACGAGGAGAGCGAAACGTTACCCCCTCTTCCGTAATGGTTCGTAGCTGACTCAAGCTAAACACCTGAAAGCCACCAGAATCCGTAAGAATAGGACCTTTCCAACCCATGAATTGGTGGAGTCCACCCGCTTGCTCCACGATCCCTTCCCCTGGTTGCAGGTGGAGATGATAGGTATTTGCCAGCACCATTTGCGCTCCCGCTACTGCCAACTGTGCTGGTGTGAGAGTCTTAACAGTCGCCAAGGTTCCTACAGGCATGAACCTGGGCGTTTCCACCAAACCATGAGGTGTTACAAAAACACCAGCCCGTGCCTTCGTCTGGCTACAAGATGCCTGACATTGAAAGGAAAAATTAATTTTTTGTTGCTCCAACGCTATTGATTAAGGTCTTTGTCAGGGGTTAGAAGCGTTGTTAAAGTTTAAACGTTCTGACCTACCCTTCAGGGAATTGGAACGCCTTAGCAAAGCTGCTGTACAGAGAGCTAGCGCCTACAACGTTCTAACCTTTAACCTTACAACCCCTCAAAAAGGACATTCGCCATCATCATCGATTTGCACATCCCACTTGGCGCTTAGAACTTGCGTTACCATTGCTTCGAGGGCGTCAGCATTAAGTTGCTGTATAGACTGCTCTTGTAAGGGGTTCGATAGGGGAATGAGCCGTAACTGACGATTGTCTTGAATCAGGTCAAAGTAAGCTTCTTGGTCTGGAGATTGGTTCAGCTGTAGATAATCAAAACTCTGTACATTAAGATATAGTGCTCGATTAGCAATTAGGGTAGACCGGTGAGGGTCAGCAAAGACTTCCAACACACACCCTTCACCCTCGCTTTGGAGCTTGCCGTCGAGAGTGTGGATGTAGCGGACGCGACTCAGATCAGTGAGCAGACGTCCAATGTCTTGCTTATTGATAATGATGCCCTTGTCGATGATGCAGGGAGCTGCGAGCTGGTGCGGGGATTGGGGATGACTCATGGGTAAAAGCCTATGATGCAAACGGGGCTGACATTGCCATGCAAATTATTAATGTAACCGCTTTGTTCAGACCCTACAGGGGAAACCAAGAGCTTAGATCACAGCCACGGCAAAGGTCAAGATAATCCTGAAGTGTACGGCAAAAACAATTCAGAAGGATACATGACGCAATGCTTTTCGGATGTCTATCTGAATACTTGGGTCATAGAGGAACTCACTGCTCATACAGTAGGGTATGAAACAATACTATCCCAAGATTTCTCCGCTGCTCATAGACGAATGTACTAAATTTCTGACACTCACTCCCCAATGAATCGGTTTACATTTCTACAATTGGCGCGACGAGGACGGTCGTTTTTGTATTCTCTGCTCGGCGCTGTTACCTTTTATACCTGCATACCCATCCCAGCAGGCTGGGCATTAGAGTTTCGGGGCATTGCTCGTTGGGCACCGCTGATAGGATTCCTAATTGGGGGGATTTTGGGAATTGTAGATGTCGGGATGCAACAGTTAGGGGTGCCGCTTCTGACTCGGAGTGCTTTAGTTGTCGTCATCTGGATTGCCCTTACTGGGGGACTGCACCTGGATGGCGTGATGGATACAGCGGATGGCTTAGCTGTTCAAGACAAAGAGCGGCGTCTAGCGGTGATGGCAGATAGTGCCACGGGGGCTTTTGGGGCAATGGCAGCTACAGCCCTATTGCTATTAAAAACGGCTGCTCTGACCGACATAGAGAGTTACCGATGGTTCGCTTTGATGGCCTCAGCAGGTTGGGGTCGTTGGGGTCAAGTGGTAGCGATCGCTCTTTATCCCTATCTCAAACCTACGGGGAAGGGAGCCTTTCACAAACAAGCGATTCGCACCCCCCACGATATTCTATTGGGGTTGTTATTGTTACTTTGTTTATGCGGATTGGCCTTATTCCTGGACGCAAGCAGCGGTTGGCAATCGCTGGCAATGGCAGTGGTAGGATGTGCGATCGCGTTTTTGACGGCTGCCTGGTTTCACCGCCAGTTAGGTGGACATACTGGCGATACATATGGCGCAGTCGTTGAATGGACAGAAGCCTTGTTTCTCTGTGTGTTTACGGCTATCTGTTGCTAAGCCGCTGTACATTTCTTCCCTCTCATCTCTCACCTCTGACCTGATTTAGATAGGTCGCAGCCGCGTCACCTTCAGTTTAAAAGCACCACCACCGGTTTCTCCAAAGGCACGTACCCGAATAATGTACTGACCCGTCTCAGTAATTCGGGCAAATAAAAGAGAGTTAGTGCTGCCATCAGGACCATCATCATTTTCTGCGACAGTAGAGCCATCAGCCGCTAGAAGAGTAACAATCGTGTCAAAGCCTTCCGAGGTCAAATCAATGGCAACTTGGTCACTGCCGTTCAAATTCACTGTGTAGTCGCGGGCAAAGCCCCCTTCACCTGTGGGAATATCTTTATCTGTAAGGGTGTCAGAGACTTCGTTACTTTGAGGAACCGGAATCGGAGTATACAGCCGGTTCTGCGCTCTCGCTGCCACCGCAGTTAAGCTTACCGCCAACAAAGCTACTCCCAATGGCAGAGCCAAGCTGAACCGAGCGGCAAAAGCGTTAGTCATATAAAATCTGTCATTAAAGCTAGAACGGCTCAATTATAAGGTCTGTGCTGCTAAAACTAGGCTGAGA
>DATNQP010000598.1:0-4770 GCA_036703965.1 Leptolyngbyaceae cyanobacterium | reverse complement strand
CGATTAACAATTGCCCAGTCTGGATGAGCTGCTAGCACGGGTCCAGGATAGTTGGCAGGTTGGTTCAATAAAGCATTGTGACGCTGATTAGCTGCCGCAAACAGCCACACCCAGGCGTGCAACTCCATTCCTCGCTCATGCGCTAACTTGACCGCTGCGGCTAGGGGGTCCCAACCCCGAACTAGGGGGTTTTGCTCTGGCGCAACGCGACTAGGGTAAATCGGATAACTGGCATTAACGGTTTCAAAAAAAACTGTATTGAATCCCATTGCTGCCAGTTGGTCAAAAACCTTGGCTAAATCCTGCTCTGACTTGGCACGGACAATGGTACCCCGGTCTAACCAAATTGCTCGAATCTCTGGCTGGGCAAACTTACGGTCTATAGGGTAGTTATTCCAGAGAGTTCGTCGTGCATCGCTCCAATACTGTCTTGCCCCCCTGTAGTCGTTTCGCGTAGCAGCATCGCGGAAGTTTTGCAGACCCATCCTCGCCTGAGCGATCGCTCTACTGGCAGAGTTTGTTGCGGTAGTTGGAGCGACTCCGTTCAGGGTTGAAGGTTCAACTTTTAATTTTTCATTAGTACTTGTACCAAGAAATTGCTCAATGGCAGCGCTAGTCTGTATATTCAGATTGCTGTTCGTGGCGTTGGCAGCCAAAAGAGCGCTTTCAAACCGACCGATCAGATTTTCCAACTCCTGACTCATAGCCGCTACTTGCATTGCCGTGAGGGGTCCGGTGTTGTTCGGCTTTATCGGTACTGGTGCTACTTCTTCATGGAGGTCTACTTGGGTTTCACCCCCAGGAGTTGTAGGTGTTCCAACTGGAGGAGTGTTTTGTTCGTCGCGGTTAGGGAGGGGTGTGATGGGCTTATTGACAGTTGGGGTTTGGGAAGACACACAATATTGTTCAGACTCTTTTGGCTTTTGTCTGCCAGTAGTGGGAGCTAAATTATAGCGACCGAGAGCCGCTCGTAACCAAGCACTATCCACGGCAGCGGGTGCCACCTCATCAACACCCCAGCGCCAGCCAAAAAAGGTGGACTGCTCTGTTGTCACCACTGCCGGGGAGTTGTCGCTCTGACTCCAGGCAGCAGCGGTAAGAGAGTTCAAACCCGCAGGAATCACAACGCCTCCCTGGATGGTGGCAGCTAGTCCAGCGTTGCGTACCCAAGTCTGCCCGTTCGTTCGCAAGGGTTCCAAGGTAGAGGGTTTGGTGAGCGCAAAGCCCCAATAGGCACCCAAAAGCGAGCGCAACTGATTGCGGACTTCGGGTTGGGAAAGAGTACCCATCGGTCCGCTGACGATGACTCGACCCCCTTTGCCCATCCAGTCTTGCAGTGCTGCTAGCTGCACGGGTTCGAGTCGCTCAATATTTGGCAAAAATAGCAACTGGGTGCTTCCCAGGTCTGATGTTTGCTGAACTTTAGAAAAGTCAACAATACAGTAAGCAACACCGATTGAGTGCAAGCGCGTTGTAATTCCTGACCATTGCCCCTCATTCTCCTGGCTTTTCACAACCCCCAGTTTCACGGCGTCTGCCCAAGCCACGGGTAGCAGCACCAGAGAATTGATCAAACTGCCGATAACGCTGCCAACGACAATTTTCCTCATCTGAACGCCAACCGTCCCGCTGCTAAGCCCTGTCAGTAACTTGAAAAGTTCCTCATGGTGCTGATTTCGTTCCAAGCAGCGTTGCTGATTGGAACGAGAATTACTTCTCAAAACAATCTGCTCCTTATTTGCAAACGACTCCTCAACACCCCTTTGGCACGTTAGCAGGTTATACAGAAGAAAAGTTAGAAATTGAAAGGAGTTCAGAATGGAGGAGTTCAGGAGTTCAGAATACCTTCATCAATGAGGATTCTAACCCCACTTGAGGAGTCAGCCACTGAAATTAATGACGAGTGGGGGATTGTGACCCTTGATCCCTGACATGTCGCTCCTAACTTCAGGCAAGTCAAGAGCGTTCAGGAGAATCCTGAACTTCTGAACTTCTGAACTTCTGAACTTCTGTGTTCATAAACTTGAAATTTCTAACCTTTGGTAGATGACAGTCAATTCTAATCGACTAATTCATTAACTGGAAAGCGGTCAAGTAACTGGATGGCACGAATCGCATTGCGTCTTAAGGCATCGGGTACGGTCGGTACATAGGGGATTTGCGACAAGATATCCACCGTCCGACGCAATATCCGCACAATATCTCCTTCATCTAAGCTGGTGTTGGCACATAACTCTGTCCATTCGACGCCTAGTGCCCACTGCTCCACAATCCCAATTAAGTCATACTCCAACCAAACCGGCAAGGCAACCTGATATCGGCGCTGCAACTGAAACAGCTGACGTCGCGTCCCTCTCAAAGTCATCAACGCCTCAATCACTGGCTCTGGAGGTGAGTAGTTTGTCCAGCTATCAGGGCGAGGAGTCTCGGTAACCAGAGCACACGCTGCCGCTGCTAGGTGATGGGGGTCTAAGGCATCAAATTCTCCTGACATTAGCGCTAAACCCAGCCACAACTCATTGTCCCCCCGAATCGCGGCGGCGGCTTGTCCCAGACGTGTCGGCTTCACATCCTCCAGGCAACCAAACGCCCTTAAGATTTCAATCAGGTTGAGAAATTCCTGCCAGTGGTGGGCTTGGTTTTCTCGGAATTGAGCTTGACGCTGGTTGATTTCTTCTTGCAAGGCTAACCGCCGTCTTTGGCGTTTCAGTATGTTGGAGGGATTGCCCAACTGGCGTATAGGATGAGCCTCCAGTTGGGCTTTCACCGCCTCCACCACTTGCATCTGCGCGAGGACTTCAGGAGCAACCATCAGTTCTACAGTAGGAGGAATCTGACGAGCGATCGCTTCTGTCTCTTCTGTACCCCGCCTAGATTGACCTGGCTTAAGAGTTAGTTCTATAGGTGGCTGTAGAGACTCGATCACGCTTGTCTCTATCACCTTACCCTGCAAGCCAACCACATCAAGCGTTGTTGCTACATACCAGCGGTTATCGGCGCTCAAGCAGACTAGATAAGGCGATTGACCCCGTCCCTTTTCCTTGGTAACCACCACAGCGGGGACTGGAGAGGGCACCGCCACATACTTCCCCTTTAGATAGAGGAGGGTTCCAGGAGTAGCATAAGGTACAATCTCAGCCATTTCACTGGCTCGCACTTCTTCAGCTTGACTTTCCAGCGTTTTGAGTAATCGGCGTTCTTCTTTTAGGCGTTCGCTGAGTTTTTCATAACTTGCTAGCGCTTTTACGTCTACGGGTGCAAGTTGAATATCAAGTTTCGTCAGTTCTGTAGTCAGGTCAGTAATCGCTTGTTGTTGGGGTCTTAAGTAGAGAGTTGCCAGGTATTGGGCAAAGCTGCGTTCCACCAAATCCTTGGCTTGTGTGACTGTGTGAGTTTGCAGCAAGTTCAGCACCATACCATAGGTAGGAGTGAACTGGCTCACCAAGGGGTCAGCACCAGCGGTTGCTAGGTAAGCAGCTTCCTTTGCCCCTTCAAATGGCGTCTGCAAGGTTACGACATAACCCATAGCATCCATCCCTCGCCGTCCTGCCCGTCCCGCCATCTGCAAAAATTCAGAAGCTGTCAGTAGTCGGTGTCCCCGGTCGGTACGCTTAGACAGGGTCGAAATTACTGTAGTTCGGGCAGGCATATTAATCCCTGCTGCCAGAGTTTCTGTGGCAAACACCACCTTAACTAAACCCAACTGGAACAGTTCTTCAACAAACCCCTTCCACGCGGGTAAAATTCCAGCGTGATGGGCAGCAATGCCACGGTAGAGGGGTTCAATTTGTCCGGCGCGACCTGCATCGGGATTACGCCCCAAAAACTCGTCAATTCGTACTTTTAGTTCAGCCGCTTCTCGTTCATTTACTAGTGATAATTCACCCATTTCCTCCACGGCTTTATCACAACCCCGGCGGCTGAAGATAAAGTAAATTGCCGGTAACATGTCCCGTTGCCGCAGCTGATCGAGGATGTAGGTAATACTAGGGGTTTCTGGACGCCCTCCCTTTACCTTGCTTCCCTTCTGTTTGGGCTTGAGACGGGGGTTGATTTGGGTTTGGCTCTGATCTAGGAGGGGAAAAAGTCCTTTGGGGTTGCCAAAGTTAAACTGTAAGGGAACGGGTCGGAAGTTGGAGTAAATTAGCTCGGTTGAACCATGCACCAGATTCAGCCAGTCGGTAAGCTGGTCACTGTTGGCAACGGTGGCGGAGAGGGCAACCAGCTGAACTTCCGGTGGGCAATAGATAATTGACTCTTCCCAAACTGTGCCCCGCTGTCGGTCATTCATGTAGTGGCACTCATCCAGCACCACCGCCTCAACGCCTACCAAAGAGGTCCCGACTTGCCCAATCGGTGTCCCGTAAAGCATATTCCGGAAGATTTCTGTGGTCATCACCAAGATGGGTGCCTCCCGGTTGATGGAGATATCACCCGTGAGGAGACCGACTTGCTCTGCGCCAAACTGTTCGCGAAAGTCTCGCAGTTTCTGGTTTGAGAGGGCTTTTAAGGGTGTTGTGTAGAAGATACGACCGCCCCGCGCTAGGGCACGGTAAATGGTATATTCCCCAATTAGGGTTTTTCCGGACCCAGTAGGGGCACAGACTACGACAGAGCGACCGGCATTCAGGGCTGCGATCGCTTGTTGCTGAAATTGATCGAGTTCAAATGGAAATAAATTATTCAGGTCAAGGTCTACAGAGGTAGTGGGAACGTTCACACGAAGTCTTTCCAATAAGTGTCCCTTGAGAATTCTCAAATTTTGGCTTT
>DATNQP010000597.1:0-11902 GCA_036703965.1 Leptolyngbyaceae cyanobacterium | reverse complement strand
TGAAGTGCCAAAACAAGGGTATTGATTACAGATTGTAGCGTCTGACTCAAGGGCAGTTGATCGGGTTCATGATTAATCTCCTTCCTGGGGAATAGAATCTTGGTTGGTTTGCTGATAATCTTCCAGGCTACCACTGCGCTTCATCAGCTCAGGCCAGAGGAATAAGAAGTATGTCCACCAAACCAGAATTGGAAGGGTAATCAAGACTGTCAGCCAGACAATTTTTCCCAGTACCCAGCTGCCACTGATAATCATTGTTCCTGTCAGCAGAATTGACCAGGGCTGGCACCACCAGGGCTTATAACTCCAAGGACTTAAAGGCTTTTGTGTAAACAAGATCTGATCAACCGTTCTACATAAACAATACTACGGACAGTTTTTTAGTGCCCGGTGCTCGCATCTGACTTGTCCGGGTGTTATTGATAATAATAGTAGTCCCCCACCAATTGGTGGAAAGCGTAGGTGGTAAGTCTGAATCCCCCCACCTACCCCTAGTCACGGGTCACTGGCTCAAACTCAAACCTTCCCAGCCAAGAACCACTGGAGAAGGATACCAGTTATCACTAAGCAGATAAGTCCAGCACCGCCAGCTAAGGGTTTTTGCCCTAAACCCGTCATCCAGATTGGTCCTTTGCCTGTGTAGGAAACCAGCTGGCTGGAGTCCAAGCAAGTCAAGCCCCAAATCCAACCGGCATGAAGACCCCATGCCAAACCCAGGCTACCGTCGTCTACCCAACGAGCCAGCACTAATACCATTCCCATCAGCCACAGTCCCGGCAGCTGAGGTAGTGTATCTTGCTGCTCCCAAATCAGGTGCAAAAATGCAAAAATGATGCTAGAAATTGCCGCCGCTACCCAGACTGAGTAGTCTTGGCTTAGTTCATTGAGTAAGAAGCCACGAAAAACTAACTCCTCTGTAACACTAATCCACAGACCCAACAACAGCACTGGCAGCAATACCTGTCCCAAGCGCTGCCAATTTTCCCAATGCCACTCAACCCAGCCGAGTGTCCATTGCCCAATAAATATGATCGTCAGGCTCAGAATCCCTAAGCCTAATCCCAGTCCTACTGACACTAAAACACTTAACTTCCAGCCCAAGCCGTAATCCGAAAAAGACGCCCCATCTAGCCAAGAAGCCCCCCATAAAATTAGGGGGGCAATTAGGTAAAGTGCGACTAGCAATGGCAGCTTTTGCTCAGCGGCCATTGGTTTAGGAGGACGCCATTTCAGCCATATAGCGATGGGAATTGCCAGTGGCAGCCACAAAGTAGCCCAAGCACTGAAAAAAGCTGCCACTTTAAAAAGAGCAGTCGATGTCATCAGGGACAACAACCACTGATTAACTGCCTGATCAAAGATAGCCATTGGCTTTTTGCGGCAAATTGTGAGGAGCTACAGATCAAAAGGGTGCAAAGGATGGACAAATACTATAATTCATCCTTGAGCGGAACCAATTAATCGTCCTCGTTATCCGAATCTTGCTCTTCAGGCAACTTGCTTGTATCACTATCCACCTGTTTTAAGTGGATATGCTTGTAGCCCAGTTTAATTTCAAACTCATCACCAGACTTTAATCCCATTGCCAGAGTATAGGTTGCACCAATCACAATTTGCCCATTTTTATGGACACTCACACGATAGGTCGGCTCCCGACCACGACCATCTTTTGTTCCCTCTGGATCGAGGGGAACACCTTTGGCGGCTAGCACTGCGTCATAAAAATCTGTTAAATTGACGCGAGTCTGGTCGTTTTTAGTTGTAGTGTAATAGCCGCAGCGTTTTGCTGTTTCTCTTCGGGGCAAGTGTGATAGCTCTTTTACTTTTTGAAGCAATGCTTTGCCCGTTAATGGACTGGTTGCGGTCTCTGTCATAATCTTGCAAGATATCCTTCAACTTTCAGGATGGTTATTGGTCATTTACTGCCAAGCTATGAAAGCTCTATAAAAAATATATCGCTAAATCTCTCTCACTTGACAAGTATTTTTGGCTCATTTGTTAGAATCTTTACGCATTTCAGCAGAGGCGGATTTTCCTATTACTCATTAATGCTTCTATAGGTAGAATTCTACCTATGGCAATTACCTGGGTTTGACTTCAAAATAGAAGCATTTTAGTATGAAAAGCCAACACTTGTGTCTTAGACTGTAAGTAGGATTGAAAAATTATCGCGCTAAATTACTAAAAAGTGACAGATCAAGTGAGGAGTCGTAGTGGTCGCGCCACGCGAGAGGGCGGATTTTTCAGGCAGATGTTGGGATAATCAAGAGCTTGTCAGTATGCAAGTTTGTTTTAAAATCATTCGGCAGAGTCAAAATACCTCCCCAGTGTTCCAGACTTATACGTTGGATGTGGAGGAAGGAAACACGATTCTGGATTGCCTGAATCGTATCAAGTGGGAGCAAGATGGGAGCCTTGCTTTTCGGAAGAATTGCCGTAATACAATTTGCGGCAGCTGTGCTATGCGAATTAATGGTCGCTCAGCGCTAGCTTGTAAGGAAAATGTTGGTAATGAATTGGCAAAGCTACCTTCGCGCCCTGAATCGGGAATTCCGGAAATTACCATTGCACCAATGGGTAATATGCCAGTAATTAAGGATTTAGTTGTGGATATGCGTAGCTTCTGGGATAACTTGGAAGCGGTTGACCCTTATGTCAGTACGGGTGCAAGGGCTGTTCCTGAACGGGAATTTTTGCAGACTCCCCAAGAGCGATCGCGTTTGGATCAGACGGGTAACTGTATTATGTGCGGTGCCTGCTATTCGGAGTGCAATGCCCGTGAGGTTAATTCAGATTTTGTCGGTCCTCACGCCCTGGCTAAGGCACAGCGCATGGTAGCAGATTCTCGTGATGCGGCAACAGAACACCGCCTAGAGGAGTACAACCAAGGGACTCAAGGCGTTTGGGGTTGCACGCGCTGTTTGATGTGCAATGCCGTTTGCCCAATGGGTGTAGCACCGATGGATCAAATCGGTAAAATTAAGCAGGAAATTCTTGACCGCAAGGACGCCCAAGCCAGCCGCCAAGTCCGCCATCGCAAGGTATTAATTGATTTGGTCAAACAAGGAGGCTGGATTGATGAGCGCAAGTTTGGTTTGCAGGTTGTGGGGAATTCTTTCCGGGATATTCAAGGGTTGATTAGCCTGGGACCCTTGGGGTTACGAATGCTAGTTCGGGGTAAATTCCCCTTGGGGTTTGAGCCGTCAACGGGAACATCACAAGTGCGATCGCTCATTCAATCTGTGCAAAACTTGGAGTCTGGGACTTCTAAAGAGGAAGTTACGTCAAAGCCATGAGTTCCGAAACACCTACTTCTAGTCCATCCTCCCAGAAGTCTTTTAACCAACCTGAACCAGCTTTTGGATGGACGCCCTACGCTGAGCAAATTAACGGACGGTTTGCCATGATTGGTTTTGTTGGTTTATTATTACTGGAACTTCTCACAGATCAAGGTTTATTAACCTGGCTGGGTTTGCTTTAGTCAGGTTGAAGGTTGAAGGCTATCTTCGTGAACGTTCAACCTTCTAACCTTCAACCCTAACGAACTGTCAAAAGGTACCGACCCCGACCACGCTTGTCATAGGAATTAACAATCACCCTATAGGTGCCAGTGCGAGGCAAGGCGATGCTCAGCACAGAATTGGGATCGCTCTGGCTGGCGTCATCATTTTCGCCAATCACCTTATCGTTGGGGTCAACCAGTGCCAAATAGGTATCAAAATCAGAACTTGCCAAGTTAATCGTCACCGACTGACCAGCGCGACCTTCAAAAGTATATTCCTGGTACAAACTGCCATCTGAAGGCAACACAGAAGCCCCAGAACCAAGAACGCCTTCTTGCCGCAAAATGAAGCTTCCTTGGTTAGCTGAATTTCTGGCTCTGGCGGCAGTTACCCCTGCTCGTAAACTATACGCTCCTGCTTGTCCTGCCTCATAGGAGTTTGCCATCAAAAGGTAGGTGCCATCAGCTGGTAGTGTTGCGACAATTCTGGAATTAGAACCGCCGCCGCCGTCATCGTCTTGAGTGACTTCGTCACCATTGGGGTCGATTAAAATCAAATAGGAGTCGATTTCCCCACTCGTCATATCAATTTGGACTCGCTGCCCTGCTTTACCTTCAAAGGCATAGAGGTCAAAGAAGCTATTATCCACCGGCAAAACATTGCTACCCCGACCCAGCCTGCCGCTAACTCTGGCACCATTGAGAAGCAACTGTTTCGGGGGGATGTCGCCGGGGGCTGGACCTTGACGCTGGGCAGTACTGGGAGCACGTCCCTCTCGTACAGCGGCTAAGAAAGGCTGTACTTTGTCAAGCGCGATCGCAAAACCAAGACCAATGTTGCCACCACTAGGACTGCCGGTAAATATAGCGGTATTAACGCCAACTAATTCTCCCTGGCTATTGAGGAGCGGTCCCCCAGAGTTGCCGGGATTGATAGCCGCATCGGTTTGAATTAAGCCGCGCTCTTTGTCGATACGGCTCACAATACCGGTGGTGAAGGTTCCCTGAAATTGACCGAAGGGATTACCAATTGCAAATGCCCGCTGACCAACTTGTACAGGAGTTCGGGCAAAAGTAATGGTGGGCAAGTTATTTTGACCTTGAATTTTCACAACGGCTAAGTCAAGACCATTGCCACCAAAGCCAACAATATTCGCTCGAAACTTCCGACCGTCTGCCAGAATTACATCAACGGTACGGGAACCTTCTAAAACGTGGGCATTAGTCAAGACTAAACCATCTGGGCTGATAATACTGCCGCTACCCGTGCCATTACCCGTATCGATGGAAACGACCGCTGGGCTGGCTCGTTGATAAACTCGAATGTTAATTTGTTCATCAACATCTTGAGCAAAGGCACTATTTACCTTTAGAGATAAATTGAGCAAATTAACAGGAGCGATTACGTCAATGGTAGTGGCACCGATGGCAGCTGCGGTGGCAATCATTCCCGATGTGACGATACGCAGGCGTCTGGTACTCATTTGTTGATGTGCATGAACCTCGTGCGACTGTTCTAACATATTGGCCAGGGAAGTGATTAGCACCCACATTCCGCACCCTGAAGTGTCACACTACGTAGTTTGAGGGATTGGGGAATAAGCACTAGGGATGGGGTAAGCGTGTTCTACGTAGTCCCTGTATTCCTAATTACCTCTTGCCCAGCCCCAGTTCCGAAAAAACCAATTATGCCAGTCGAGGTACGGAATGTAGGTTGTAAGTTCTAGCTTATTTATGCCCACCTACAGAGTCCTTTTACCAAGGGCTGCCAATCATTGTAAAAGCCGACCAGAAGTAGGGATGGCTCAGGTCTCTGTTTCCCAAGCTTGCCATTGAGGGGGGCAAGGCAATGTCCCCACCAGAATAGTGCATCTTACCATTCTCCAGGCGAACCTCTCCCTTGAGCATCGCTAGTTGTGCTTGTCGCAGCGCTTCAGCCTTAATGGGCGCACTTAGTAACTGTCGATAAAACTCTGTCATTAGTCCGAAGGTTCCCTCATCACTAACAGACCACAGACTCGCCAGTGCGGACTTCACACCCGCTTGCACGGCAAACCCAGCAAAGCCCAACTCAGCTTTCTCATCTCCTAAAGCAGTACGACAGGCACTCAGCACCAACAGTTCAACAGGCGATCGCGAATTACTCCAGCCCAGTTGCCGCACTTGGTTGAGCCGTAGCTGGCTGTCCCACAGCAGCATGTAGGAGTTTTCTATTGGTCCGGGTTGAAATTCGCCGTGGGTAGCCAAATGGACAATCTGTGATCCCTTGGGTCCTGACTTGAGATTGTCTAGGGTGAATTGTTCATTCAGGAAGTATTTCCCCTGCCGTATCCCCACAATGGTTTGAAGTTCGATAGGTACCGCAGGCAGAGGACTAAGGTTGAGGGATTTGGCTAAAGCGTTCGCTTGCGATATCCCCATCGCCACTACGGGGGCGTTTTTAATATTGGCGTAGCTCGTATCCGTTAAGCTAAGGCTGGGCATCACGCCAACACTGTATTTTTCTACCAAAAACTTTTGACCATCCTGAAGCGCTGCCACTGGCAAGGAACGTAACCCAGTGTCCATGATAAAAACAAGATTCTCAATGCCTTGAGCTTCTAAATCAGCATCAAGAGGTGCAACCACCCACTTATAGAGTTGCTGAGATTGAGCTAAATAGCTTTTTGTACGGAGTTTGGCGCGATTGGTAATTTCACCCTGCAATTTTTTAACCGCTTCCACCACCACACCTCGTGTAGCGTCCGGTACCCGCTTGCGAATCGTTTGACCCTCAGCTGTAACTAGTAATAGTTCCAAGCGATCGCTTTCCTGCTTTGTTTCACTAATTTGACCCTCACTCAAGTCCTCACGCACAAAAGTGGCATAAATGAAAGCTGATTTGATGCCAGTTTGCTGCTCAATTGTGCCTAGGATTTTGCGGGCATCTGCTGGGTTTGTGGGACTAGGAGTTGACCCCAGATAGTCGCCAAATTCAGAACTGAGGCTATTTTCCAGCTCAGCTAGGGTGTTAATGTCAACAGTCTGTAGAGTACTGCTCACCTGTATGAAGGGATTAATCTGAGCAAAGGGGAGTCCGCTCGCACCTGGATCACGGGGAATGATCTCAATATTTCCTTGCCTGACGGGACCCCTCAAGGATTGCAGGGGCAAAAGCGCACCCGCAAATCCAGTTCCATTGCTAATCGCACCAGCTGTCCCATTCTCCATCGCATTCCCAATCAAGAAGGGAGAGATAAGTGCGCCGCCTCCGTGCAGAATCAGAATCGAACCCCCTGTAGGACCACCGGCGCTGGAAATGCTGGCTGGTATGCCTGTTTGATCTAGGAAAGTCCCTATAACCCGGAAATAACCATCTGTTGTAATGGCAATATTACCCCCCGTTGCCAAAAGTCCACCTGGAGTATTTACACCTTGAGTATTAATGAAAACGACTTGGACTGTTGGGGACCCTCTTCTAAACTCCAGTTGAGCATTGTTGAGGAGGACTGAACCGCCATTGCCCGAGCTAGAACTAGAGTTTATCCCTCCCAGAGTAAGGTTGCCCAAACCCAAAACATCGATTGAGCCACCACTAAATGCTCCTGATGAGGTCAAATTCCCGCTCTCTATAGCTCCCAATTGGCTTGTAAGATCGATCGCACCGCCTGTTCCAGTACTCGAAGAGGAGTCGATGTCTCCTGCTGTGATGTTGTTAGCCGCCGAAACACTCACCTCACCACCAGCGGTTACGCCTCGTGAGGTTATATTTCCGCTCTGCACAGCTCCCACATTGCTGGTGAGGTCAATTGCACCGCCCGTATTACTCGAAGAAGAATCGATGTCTGCTGCTGTAATGTTACTAGCCGCAGAAACGATTACGGGTCCACCAGTGGTTTCTCCTTGTGTGTTCAAATTACCAGTCTCTACCGCTCCCCCACTGCTGGTGAGGTTAATCCCACCCCCTATTCCAGCACTCGAAGAAGAATCGATGTCTGCTGCTGTGATGTTGTTAGCCGCAGAAACGATTACGGGTCCACCAGCGGTTTCTCCTTGTGTGTTCAAATTACCAGTCTCTACCGCTCCCCCACTGCTGGTGAGGCTAATGCCACCCCCTATTCCAGCACTCGAAGAAGAATCGATGTCTCCTGCTGTAAGGTTGTTAGCCGCAGAAACGATTACGGGTCCACCGGCGGTTTCTCCTTGTGTGTTCAAATTACCGCTCTGTACCGCTCCCCCACTACTGGTGAGGCTAATCCCCCAACTATTCGAGGTGATGTTGCTTGTCGTGATGCCCTGATTCGCTGTAATGTTGACCCCGGCTGGTTGTGTCGTGGTGATGTCACCCTGAATGGTTGTGGTACCACTACCGGCTAACTGGAACAAGCTAGCTGCCTCAATCGCTGCTGAGGCTATCACATTCGTGGCACTGTTAATTGTGATTGCACCCAAATCATAGGTTCCCACGTCAGGGCGATCGCCCACACGACCCCCAAAAGTGATGTTGCCGGTACCTGCGATCACCGTCAGGTTGTAAGGGTTGCCGTCATTCAACAGGCTAGACACAGTTCTACCAAAGATGATGTTACCCGCACCCGCTTCACCCGTATCGAGAGTCACATTATCAATCAGGATTACATCGCCAGTAAAGGTGATATCGCCTTCTGTGGTTCTGATCGCGCCTGCCACCGTCACATTCTGAGCATTGACAGTTAACGTCTGGAACACGGTAGTAGAACTGCCTATCAAGTCGGCGCTGGTAGTGGTGTCACTACCGATGATCAAGCTCCCCAGATCATTTAGATTGCCGACCTCACCATTAAAGAAAACATTGCCTATACCAGGGCTAAGGGTTAGGGCATGGGCAAAAGCGACATCATCTTCAATGTCATTGACGTTGCCATTGAAGATGATGTCACCCACTCCAGGGCCAGTGCTCAGTTCAATGTCGTTACCGAGCCATATACTGTTGCCGATGGGATTGACGCTATTGCCAATAGTGATGTTCTGACCCTCGGTGCTGAGGCTGGCGTTGAGGGTCGTTGTGGCACTGTTGAGATTGATTGAAGCGTTGCCTAGAGCTGTAATAGCGCCATTAACGTCGATTGCTCCCTGAGGAGACTCAAGACTGACTGAACTATCGAAAGTGACGGGATTGATTATTGTGATGTTGCCAGTCTCATTAGCGGCAATCGTCAGGGGACTAAAGCCACCCAAGGCGTCAATATCCTGTTGTGTGATATCTAAGATATTTGCGGCGCTATCTGCATCGCCACCAATCGCGATCGCCAAACCCGGTGTCCCTGGCTCCAGTGTGAGGGTGTTTGTACCCGTTACTGAACTGGCTCCTCCCAAAAAGTTCATTTCATTCGCCGTCAGAGCAAGTGGGTTCTCACCGGCTGCCCAGCTAGAGTTGAAGGTGATGGTGCCAGTTCCAGCAGTGAGTGCCACATCGCCTGTTTGAGTTACTGAGCGATTAAAGGTGATGTTGGCGTTAGTTGTAGTGATATCACCAGCTGTAGAGACAGCACCAAGACCGTTTTGTAGGAAGGCTCCTGCCAAAGTCATGTCAGCCGCAGAGCCAAGGGTTAGTTGACTGCTATTAGCGATAGTGACACCACCCACAGTAGTGTTGATGGCATCGTTGAGATTGAAGCTATTACCCGTCAGATTGATGCTATTTGCCGTCAGTGCTCCGTTGAAGGTGGTCGTGCCGGTACCTGCTGTTTGACTAATGGTAGGGGCATTAATTGAGCCTGCTGCTGTCACATTACGGGCGCTGTTGATCGTCAAGTTGCCCAAACTGGTGCTGCCTACTCTTCCATTGAAGGTAATATCCCCCAATCCGGCATTGACTGTCAGGGCATTTATCTCACTGGCTTGGCTATCAACGGTGCCTCCAAAGCTTACATTTCCATTGTTGCTCGTTAAGATTACCGGAATGTCGAGCTGGAGATTATCCCCATAACTTTGACCAATCGCCCCGCTTGTGGTCACGCTACCGTTGAGCCGGGTTGTACCACCCGCATCGGTGGTCAGCGTCGCCGCATTAACAGTGCTGTTGAATAGAGTGATGCTGGTACTGTTGGCTTGCAGGCTACCTAGCGCTGTGAGGCTTCCAACTGCACCGCTAAAGGTGATGTTGCCAGAGCCAGCATTGGCACTAAGGGCATTTGTCTCACTGGCTTGGCTATTGACGGTACCTGCAAAGCTTATATCTTCATTGTTGCTAGTCAAGATTACCGGATTGTCGAGTTGAAGATTATCCCCATAGATTTGAACTCCGGTTGTCGTCATGCTGCCGTTGAGCCGGGTTGTACCACCCACATCTGTAGTCAGCGACGCTGCATTGAGAGTGCTATTAAACTGAGTTATTCCGGTGCTGTTGGCTTGCAAGTCTCCTAGTGCTGTGAGGCTACCTACTGAACCGCTAAAGGTGATGTTACCAGACCCCGCATTGATAGTGAGGCCGTTGGTCTCATCAGCTTGGCTATCAACGGTACCTGCAAAGCTTACAGTTCCATTGTTGGTAGTCAAGATTACCGGATTGTCGAGCTGGATGTTGCCATAGCTTTGAACTCCGGTTGTGGTTACGTTGCCGTTGAGCTGGGTTGTCCCACTCGGATTTGCGGTCAGCGACGTGGCATTGACAGTGCTATTGAACTGAGTTGTTCCAGTGCTGTTGGCTTGCAGGGTTCCCAGGGGTGCGCTAGTGCTGCCTACGTCACCCATAATGGTGATGTTGCCACTGCCTGCACTCAAGGTGAGGCTCTGACCACCTGAACCTGTTCCATTTACGGCTCCATTAATGTTGATATTACCCGCGCCCAGAGCACCTGTATTCAGTGTGACTGAGCTAGCGAGTGACACATCACCATTCAGGGTGATGTCCTGGTCAGTGATGGTGATGTTTGGGTTGAGGATTGTTGGAGCCGTGAGGGTGACAGAGGCATTGTCTACTCCTGTAATTGCTCCATTTAGGGCGATCGCGCTCCCAGACTGAAGAAATACCGGGTCATTAAACATGGCTCCGGCTATTGTCATATTGCCGCCGTTAGTTCGCCCAATAGTAATGGAGTTAAATCCATTTGAGAATCGCATCAATTCTGCTGCTGTCAGATCCAAGCTGCTGGTGTTATCACTTCCACCAACAGCGATCGCTTGTGCTTGTGTGAAAGGCTGGATGGTCAGGTCGCCTAAGCCTCTAACCGTGTTGCCAAAGTCAATCTCGTCCCCCGTCAGGATGATGCTGTTATCAATGCGGAGGTTATCACCGTAGCTTTGACCGGTTGCCCCTGTGGTCGTGACGTCACCGTTGAGTTGAGTTTCTCCACCTGCATCTGTGGTTAGCGTCGCCGCATTAACGCTGCCGTTGAACTGAGTCGTTTCGGTACTGTTGGCTTGCAGGGTTCCCAAGGGTGTAGTGCTGCCTACTGCATCTGTAATGGTGATGTTGCCGCTGCCTGCCGTTAGCGTCAGGTTTTGATTGCCGGGACTTGTGCCATTGACCGTTCCAGTGATGTTGATATTACCCCCGCCCGCAGTACCTGTGTTCAGTGTGACTGAGTTGCTAAGTGACACAGCACCAGTCAGGACAATGTTCTGGTTAGTTGTGGTGATGTTTGGGTTGAGGATTGTTGGAGCAGTGAGGGTGACAGAGGCATTGTCTACTCCTGTAATTGCTCCATTTAGGGCGATCTCACTACCCGACTGAAGAACTACCGGGTCATTAAACGTAACACTGCCAGCGCTCGTCACATCGCTACCGTCACTTCGCCCAATAGTAATGGAGTTAAATCCATTTGAGAATCGCATCAATTCTGCTGCTGTCAGATCCAGGCTGCTGGTGTCGCCACTTCCACCAATAGCGATCGCCAGTCCTAGTGTGGAAGGCTGGATAATCAGGTCACCTGTGCCTGTTACCGTGTTGCCAAAGTTAATCTCATCACCTGTTAAGCTGAGGTTTCCTAATGCGTTGCTGTTGCCTACTGCATTGTTAAAGGCGATAGTACCAATTCCTGCATTAACGGTCAGAGCATTTGTTTCACCGGCTTGACTATTAACGGTACCTGTAAAGGTTACATTGGCATTGGTGGTCCTGAAGCTTACCGAATTGTTGAGTTGAACATCATCCCCATAGCTTTGGGCTTGAGTTGTTCTGACATTACCATTAAGTGCAGTTGTCCCACCGGCATTGGTAGTTAAGCTAGTGGCGTTGACACTGCTGTTGAATAAAGTCGTTCCCGTACTATTGGCTTGTAGAATTCCTAAGGCTCTAGGGTTGCCTACTGCATTGCCGAAGGTGATGTTGCCACTACCTGCATTTAAGGTGAGGTTTTGACTACCTGGATCAGTTCCATTAAGCGCATTAACTGTGCCATTGAAGGCGATATTACCCCCATTGGTAGTAATCGTGTTGTT